>NZ_JBEOOL010000011.1:0-146676 GCF_040309225.1 Pseudoalteromonas sp. GW168-MNA-CIBAN-0100
GTGCGAATTTATTTCGCGCTCTATTTCTGAGCGTATATTTAAAAAGCGAGGTGTAAAACCTCACCTACACAGAGTAAGAATGCAAATCGTAGGTGCGAATTTATTTCGCGCTCTATTACGTGAGCGTATATTTAAAAAGCGAGGTGTAAAACCTCTCCTACAATAAACATCAAGCACGTAGGTGCGAATTTACTTCGCGCATAGAGCCCAGCTTAAAAGTAAAAAGCGAGGTGTAAAACCTCACCTACAATAAACATCAAGCACGTAGGTGCGAATTCACTTCGCGCTTGAGTAATACTTAAGCTGTACCACCAACTGTTAACCGATCAATTTTAAGGCTTGGTTGGCCTACGCCTACCGGTACGCTTTGACCATCTTTACCACAAACACCAACACCTTTATCAAGTGCTAAGTCGTTACCAACCATAGATATTTGCTGCATTACTTCTGGTCCATTACCAATAAGCGTTGCGCCTTTAATTGGTTGGGTAATTTTACCATTTTCGATTAAATACGCTTCTGATGCGCTAAATACAAACTTACCTGAGGTTATATCAACTTGTCCGCCGCCAAAGTTAGGCGCGAATACCCCTTTTTTAACTGAGCTGATAATATCGGCTTGGCTGTGCTCACCACCTAACATGTAGGTGTTAGTCATGCGAGGCATTGGTAAATGCGCATACGACTCACGGCGTGCGTTACCTGTAGGGCTTACACCCATTAAACGCGCGTTTAGCTTATCTTGCATATAGCCTTTTAAAATACCGTTTTCGATGAGTACGTTGTAAGCGGCTGGTGTGCCTTCATCATCCACATTAAGTGACCCACGGCGATCGGCCATGGTGCCATCATCAACAACAGTACACAGCTCAGATGCTACTTTTTGGCCCACTTTACCACTAAACGCAGACGCGCCTTTGCGGTTAAAGTCGCCTTCAAGTCCATGCCCTACCGCTTCGTGTAAAAGCACGCCAGGCCAACCATTACCAAGTACAACTTCCATCGTGCCTGCAGGTGCATCAATAGCTTCAAGATTTACTTTAGCTTGGCGTACAGCTTCTTCAGCAAATTCCATCCAACGTGGTTTACCATCAACAAGTTCTTTAAAGTAACCATAATCTAAACGTGCACCACCACCTGCGCCACCGCGTTCACGGCGACCATTTTTTTCAAGCAGCACTGAGCAGTTTAAACGAATAAGCGGGCGAATATCGGTGGCAAACGTACCGTCACTTGCTGCGATTAATACTTCTTCGTAAACCGCTGACATTGAACTAATTACTTGCTCTGCATCGGGTGCTAGTTCGCGAATATAGTTTTCAAGTTCGCGTAGTAAGCTCACCTTGTCGGTGTCGCTCATACTCGAAATTGGCTGATGCGGTGCAAATTGCTCTTTAGCTTTAACATCACTAAATACTTTAATCGCTCTATCTTCGCCGGCATCTGCAATACTACGTGCTGCTGTAGCCGCTTTATTAAGTGCTTCAAGATTTATTGCATCAGAGTAAGAAAAACCTGTTTTTTCGCCGCTTACAGCACGTACCCCAACGCCACGTTCAACGTTATAAGAGCCTTCTTTAACTAAGCCGTCTTCAAGCACCCAAGATTCGTGGTGGCTTGATTGAAAATATAAATCGGCGTAATCCACTTTATGCTGATGTATGTAAGCGAGCGTTTTTTCGAGCTCTTCTCTATTTAGCTGGCTGTCGTGTAGTAAATGCTGTTCAACCGAATTCATAATAAATGCTCTCTAAATCGTTGATGAGACTGCACGGGCATATCTCGTCTAATTTTTTGTAACTGGTCTAAATCTGCGTTGCAGCTTATAAAACCGGTGCCTGTTGGCAATTCACTCAGGATACTTCCCCAAGGTGAAATAATAATACTGTGGCCATATGTTTGTCGGCCATTTTCATGTGTACCGTACTGAGCTGCTGCAACTACATAACATTGCGTTTCTATTGCGCGAGCTGCTAATAATGGCTGCCAATGCGCTTGTCCTGTGACGACTGTAAATGCACTGGGTACTAAAATAATATCGGCGCCTTGGCGTACTAGTTCATTGAATAAGCCACTAAAGCGCAGATCATAACATACTGTTAAGCCTATTTTACCAAAGGGAGAATCAACAACAACCACATCGCTACCTGCTTGGGTAAAATCTGACTCTCGATAGCTACCTGTTTGATCATCTACGTTTACATCAAATAAATGTATTTTGTTATACGTTGCAACCAGCTCGCCTTGATTATTATATAAGTGCGATGCTGCATAATATTTATGTTCGTTAAATGGCTCAGGCATTGTCCCTGCATTTAACCAAATATTATGGTGTTGGCACAATTCACTAAGTTGTAGTTTGTATCGCTCAACTTGCTTAGCAACACGTAACGTATCGTTACCACTTTTACTAAACACTAAAAAAGCCTCAGGCAAACAAACAAGTAATGGTCTTGTTGCGGGGAGTGTTTTAAGTGCACGCTTTAAGCTTGCTATGTTGTCATCAGAGCTTAGCCCTGAACACATTTGCAGGGCAACTATTGTGGGAGTGCTTAGTATTTCAGTTTTGTTCATTGCGTTACTGTTACTTGTGCATCTTTAAGTTTTAAATCGACTGATGCTTGTGGCTGATTTTGCGCAGCTTGAGGAAGCGTAACTTCACGACTTTTTCTGTCGAGTTCTTGAACAATAGGATCGTTCATTTTACCCGTTACTTTAAAGTTGATCTCTGAGATGACGCGCGCAGAATGAATAACTTTATCAATTGCTAAGGCAGCAAGCCCTGTTACTGGGTTTACCATCCATGCAACTATAACCGGAATACTCGAGGTTACCTGCGGCGCTACAGCAAGATCATAATCTATATCAAGCGTGTTTAAATTTGCATAACCTTTAATGGTTAAATCGGCGGGTACGCCGTCCATTTTGGTATCTTTAGTGTAAGCAATACCGTTTTCTAACTGCATAGTGCCTTGCATGCTGTTATAAAAAAAGCCCTTTGAAAATACATCTCTAAAATCAAGTTTCAGCTTGCGTACTAATGAATCAAGGCTCAGTAACGAAAATACGCGTGCCCCGCCATCGCTAACTTCAGTTAAGTGACCTTCTCCTAAATCCCAAGCTATCTCGCCACTTAAACTTTTCACATCAAAATCATAAGGTGCTGCTTGCCAAGTAAGATCATAATTTAGATCAGCTTTTGAATCTTTAATCGCGGAGGTTATATCAAACTCACCAAACAGTGCGCCTATGTCATCACTTTTAAGCTCGCCACTTAGCGTTGTTAATCCATTTTGCCACTGCCCTTTAGTGCGCAGTACATGATCGCCTTTATCGACTACAAGTTCTGATATTGATAAACGCTCTCCATCACCTAATAATGACGCACTCACTTTATCAAGTTGGTAGCGGTCAATTTTGCAATCACTACATTCAAACTCAATAGCAGGTATTTTAGTAAGCCAGCTCAAGTCTTTCTCAGGAAGTACATCTGTTATTTCAAGTGCTTGCTCATTGTGCGGTGCAAAATTAAGCCTTAAGTAATCGGCATTAATTCTTATGGGCTGGCTAGGCTGTGATGTAGGAATAAAAACCCCAGCTCTAAGTTCTTTAGCATTTAGCTTTAGGTATAAATCGTCTTTTGATGGTGCTAAACGCATTTCAAAATCATTAAAGATGATGTTACTCGCATCAAGCATACCTATATTTGCGACCACCTCATTAAGCGGTGGCATAATCCCTTTTGATTTTTTATCTGGGTTTGCTTTACCCGCTTTAATTATTTGATCAATCAGATCAAACCAAGGCACTAGTTCACTCTGTTCAAGATTTATATTTACGCTTAAATCTTTTTGGTTTAATCCTAAATCTTGTTTTCCAAGCACAAAATGGACATTGCTAAACTGTGATTTACCATTTTCTAAAATAGCATTAAAGTAAAACTGTTGATTAGCGTTTGCTGTAATGAGATTAGAAATGTCATCACCTTGTACTATTGCATCAAGCGCCCACACTTGTTCACTATTTTTATTATAAGGTGCAGGTAAGTTACTCGTTAAGCCAAGTAGTTCTGAGTTTACCTGTGCACGGTAATTAAAGCCTTGCTCGGTAAAATTAAGTACTAAGCCAATATCAACATCACTTTGCCCGCTTAAATAATTTTTTAATATACCTTGCCCACTATCTATTAGTGTATCGGCGTCAATTTTGGCGTTTATATCTATGTTTGCTTGGTAATTTTTTGCATCACTTTTACTGCTGTAATTAATAGTTAGCGGCATGCCCAACCATTTCGCAGTCGCATTTTTAAGTGTGATATTGTCGTTTTTAAAATTAAGCTCGCCAGTTAAGTTTTTAAACTCAATTCCTGGCGTTGCTATAAATACTGGCAAGTCATTTAAATTAACCTTGCCGCTAACACTGGCCCCACCTTTAAATTTTGAGCCTACTAAAAGCTCAATACTGGCATCGGCTTCGCCTTTGCCCTGCACAACTTTAAAAATTTCAGCAAGAGGTTTGGCAATAGGTGTCGCTGCAAAAAAGTCATGTAACTTTTCCATTTGTGCTTTTTTATCAATTTGCACAATAAGTTCATCAGCATGCATTAAATCTGTAATGCTTACCTGTACACTATTACCAATATCTAAATTAACCAACTTACCTTGCTGGCTATATATGTCCATACGCTCATTATCAAAATGTAGCTGTACGTCGGCATTGGTGACCAAAGGCCAATCAGTATCAAACTCATAGGTTGCGTTGTCTATTTGCGCTAATACACCAAACTGGCCACTGCCATCGGTGAATGGAAAGCCCGATAAAGGTCCTGCAAATAAGACTTGTGCTTTAGATACTTCTCCGCCTTTAATTGCCCCATTTAAATAGCTAACGAGCTCAGGGCTCATTGCTTTTAATGGGAAATAATGACCTGCAATTTTGGCATCTGGGGCGAAGGCTTCAGCGTAAAGATCTAATCGAGGATCATCTGTTAGACTAATTTGTAATTCTGCAGCAAGAGTGACGTCATCATTATCAAACCATATATTGTCACTACTTATATGCCAGCCATCATCTCGCTTAGCTAAATCTAGCTCTACATTTAGCTGATTATAATTTATGTCGTTACTAAAGCTTTCGCCTGTAACTAATGTGCCATTTTCGCCAAATAAATTTATTCGACCACTACTTTGATTAAGTAAACCATTTACTCTAAGTCCTTGTGCTGCAGGTACCGATCTTAATTCTTGCCAACCAATATTGTCAGCCTCAAACCATAATTGCCATTGCTGTGCATTAGAAAAATTTAAATAAGCTTGATCTATTTGCCCGCTAGGTTGGCGCTCTAAAAATGGTTCAAGTGCATCAAAATTACTTAGCCCTGCTAGGTTACTAAGTAATTCAAAATCAACTTGATGGAGCCACACTTCATTTTTCGCCCCTAGTTGAGCTTCAAACTCTAAACTTGGCCATGCTTTATCGTTACTATTAAATGTTAAACCGGTGCTTTTTAAGTGCCAGCTATTTTGCTCGGGATATAGATGGAATCCACCTTCACTCAAGCTAACTTGTTGGCTTTGCTCTTCTCGCTGCCAACGCACAAAGCTTGGTAGCCACTGCATTTTTATATCGCTTACAAAACCTTTATCTAGTTTTAGCCACGCTTGTAAATTAATATCGCTATGCAGTTGTTGCTTTTGCGTATTTATATATTGCGCTAACCAGTTAGATACATCGACTTTGTTAGCCTGCACATAAATGTCGCCCGCAACTTGCTCTAGAGTATCGCCAGTGAGTGCTATGCGCGCATCAAAATCACCGACCGAAATACCCGGCAGTGCTAAGCTCCCACTACCAAGATGCTGCTCATCTTCATTTTGCCAAACAATATTTTTGAGGAGTAACTTACGCTCTTTACCGTCTTCTAGAACAAAGTTAATACTGGAATTTTCTATTGCAAAATGACCCGTTTTACCCAAAAACAGTTCTTCAATTAGCTCTTTTTGCTCAAAAGAGACTTCGTCGTTATCACCGGTTTTAAATAAGTTGGTGATATTTACACTGGTATGAAAACCATTAATAACAAAATAATTAGATCTAAGTTGCAGTGCTTTTAAGCTTTCCCATAAGTTTAGCTCTAAGCTGGTTTTAGCAATGGTGAGTGATATTGGTGCAGTTTCGTTATCTTTAAACGATAAATTCTCTAGTACTAATGCAGGACCACTGCCCTGCCAACTAGCTGATATTTCACCTATAGATAAGCTTATTTCAAACTTTTCGTGTAAATAGCTTTCTATATTACCTTTGTATTCGTTTGCATACGGGAGGGTATATTTTAAAATTGAAACAATAACGGCCAGTAATACCAAAATTATGGCGCAGGTCTGCCATAACTTTCTAAAACAAAAAAAACAGACCGCTTTTGCTTTCATTACATCATTACCACATCAAACTGTTCTTGGCTGTATAAGCTCTCTGTTTGAATATTGACTTGCTTACCAATAAATAGTTCAAGCTCGGCAAGGTTATGGTACTCATCGTTTAGTAGGGCTTCGCTCACAGCAGGCGCTGCATATACCATAAACTTATCGGCAGCGTATGCTCGGTTAACACGCACTATTTCACGTAGTATTTCGTAGCAAACCGTTTCAACTGTTTTTTGCGAACCACGACCAGAACACGCAGGACATACATCACATAAAATATGTTCTAAGCTTTCGCGTGTACGTTTACGTGTCATTTCAACAAGCCCAAGTGCTGAAAGCCCATTAATATTTGTTTTAGTGCGATCTTTTGCAAGTGCTGATTCAAGTGAATGTAATACTCGGCGCTTATGATCCTCACTTACCATATCGATAAAGTCGATAATGATAATACCGCCTAAATTACGCAGCCTAAGCTGGCGAGCAATTGCAGAGGTTGCTTCTACGTTGGTATTAAAAATTGTTTCTTCTAAATTACGATGTCCTACAAATGCACCTGTATTAACATCAACAGTCGTCATTGCTTCTGTTTGGTCAATAATTATATAACCACCAGATTTTAGCGTGACTTTACGATGTAGTGCTTTTTGAATTTCGTTTTCAACATCAAACAAATCAAATATAGGTCGCTCACCTGGATAGTATTCGAGTACTTGAGACAGTTGTGGAACAAACTCTTCAGTAAATAACTTTAGCTCTTCATGAGTAAGTTTAGAGTCAACACGAATGCGTTCCATATCTTCGCCTACATAGTCACGTAGGGTTCTAAAGGCAAGCGTTAAATCTTCGTGAAGGATGCTGGCCTTACTGGTTTTTTTGCGACGAGCCGTAATTTTTTCCCACAGTTTTCTTAAAAAACCGGCATCGTGTCGTAATTCTGCTTCGCTAGCGCCTTCGGCTGCTGTACGTACAATAAAGCTGCCATTTTCATCGCCATATTCTGCGACTATTTTTTTAAGGCGTGAGCGCTCTTCTTCAGTTTCAATGCGCTGACTAACCCCTACATGGGTCGCATCTGGCATAAACACTAAATAGCGAGAAGGAATAGTTATATCAGTGGTGAGTCTTGCGCCTTTAGTGCCTAGCGGATCTTTTACCACTTGCACCATAATGTATTGGCCTTGACGAACTAACTCTCTAATATCTTGTACTTTTTTTATTGGTACATCGTCTACGCCTTCAACAATAGAGGCACTATTTACAATGTCGGATGCATGCAAAAATGCCGCCTTTTCAAGGCCGATATCAACAAAAGCAGCCTGCATACCCGGAAGTACACGGCTTATTTTTCCTAGGTAAATATTGCCTACAATACCTAGATTACCAATTCGCTCTAGCTGTATTTCTTGCAGTACACCGTTTTCTATTAGGGCAACACGGCTTTCGCTCGGTGTGACATTGATCAGTAATTCTGTACTCATGTTACCTTCTTAAGAATGTTTTTAATAATTGTTCGGTTTCATATAAAGGTAAGCCTACAACAGAAAAATAGCTACCCGCAATGTGAGTTACAAAGCGACCACCTAAACCTTGGATACCGTAGCCACCGGCTTTATCTTGTGGCTCATTAGAATCCCAGTAGGTATTTATTTCTTCATCAGTTAAAGTTTTAAAGGTGACATCTGTGCTTACAACACAGCTAAGCACATCATTTTGCGTCGCAAATGCAACTGCGGTAAGTACTTGATGCGTGTTACCTGATAAACGTTTTAATGTGTGTATAAAATCGTTTTTATCACGAGGTTTACCCAGTGATTCATTATCGATAACAACCACGGTATCACTACCAAGTACAGGGCGATCGGTATATCCAAGCTCTACACCGCTTTGGGCTTTCAAGCGAGCTAAACGCTCAACAAGTGCTCTAGGTTGCTCGTTTGGAAGTGGACTTTCATCTGCATCAACACTAAATTGTGTAAATTCGACACCTAATTGGCTTAATAACTCTTTACGACGGGGAGAGGCTGATGCCAAATATACTGCGGTAGTCATTACCTGATCCTAAAATGTCTGCGATATTTACGAAGTAGTAAAAACACCCAAAACCAACTAACCATTCCGGTTGCTACTGGCCATAAATACTGTGGATTAAAGTAAACCCCTAACAAAAAGTGATTTAGCCAAAACTGCATTAAATGATACAGCGTTAAAAACAAACCAATTAATAAGCTTTGTTGCCAAAGCGAAAAGTTACGAATTTTTTGAAAGTTGCTCGCGGTTACAAATATACATATTGAAAATGTAAGCGAGTTGACACCTAGCGGTGAGCCAGATGCTAAATCTATTAATAAACCAACAACCCAAGCAGTACCAATATTTAAACGATGCGGTACTGCCAACGACCAATACATAAGTACAAGTAAAACCCAGTCAGGTCTAAATGGTTCAAACGAAAAAGGGAGCGGCATTAATGCCATTATTAACGCAAAAAAGATGCTTAGCGCAATTAACAATGAATAACGATTAATCATCGCTGATTTGCTCCTGTTGATTACGCCATAAAATAACCAGCAAACGAATGCGATCTAATTGCGCAATAGGTTCTGCAAAAACTTGTGCAAACGGGCGGCCTTCATCACGGTTTATTTCGGTTACTACAGCCACCGGGTATCCCTCAGGGAATGTGCCACCTAATCCTGATGTAACAAGTACATCGCCAATTCGCACATCTAAGCTGTGCGGAACGTGAGAGAGCTTAACTACGTTAATTTTACCTATGCCCTCAACAACAGTTCGCACATCGTTACGCAGTATACGCACAGGTGTGGCATGCGTAGTGTCGGTCATGAGTAATACGCGTGACGTAGTTGACCCTACTTTAGTTAATTGCCCTACTACACCCATCTCATCAATGACGGCTTGGCTTTCACTAAGTCCATCGGTGGTACCACGATTTATAACAACTTGATGGCTATACGGGTTTGAATGCACAGAAAGTACTTGAGCAATAATTTTACGATTTGATTGCTTTGCAGATGAGCCTAATAAGGCGCGTAGTTTTTGATTTTCTCTGGCTAGAAATTGATACTGCTGAAGTTGCTCACTTTGTAGCATTTGCTTTTTTTTCAGCGCTTCATTTTCAGTAAGAAGTTGCTCTCGTGTATGCAGGCTTTTAGCACTTAAGCTAAATAATTCGTAGGGTAAATTAGCAACATAAATTAGTGGGCTAACTAAGGTATTGAGGCTGGTACGAACAACGGTACCACCTTGCGTATATCTGTCTCCAACAATGAGTGCGATACTCAAAAGCACTGCGACAAAAAGTCGCAGTTGCAAAGAGACTGTGCGTCCAAACATTAATTTCATTAGTCGTAACTAAAAACGTCACCACCATGAACATCGATCATTTCAAGTGCTTTACCACCACCACGTGCAACACATGTAAGTGGATCATCAGCAACAACAACCGGAATACCCGTTTCTTCCATTAATAAACGGTCTAAATCTTTTAACAATGCGCCACCGCCAGTAAGTACCATACCGTGTGCAGAAATATCTGATGCCAGCTCTGGTGGTGATTGCTCAAGCGCAACCATTACTGCACTCACAATACCCATTAATGGCTCTTGTAGAGCTTCTAGGATTTCGTGTGAGTTAAGTGTGAATGAACGCGGAACACCTTCTGCAAGGTTACGACCGCGCACTTCAATTTCGATTGGCTCATCAGTTTTAAACGCAGAACCAATTTGATGCTTAATATTTTCAGCTGTCGCTTCACCAATTAAGCTACCAAAGTTACGGCGTACATAATTAATGATAGCTTCGTCAAACTTATCACCACCAATACGAACAGATGATGAGTAAACAACGCCGTTAAGTGAAATAATAGCAACTTCAGTTGTACCACCACCAATATCAACAACCATAGAACCGGTTGCTTCTGATACTGGTAAGCCTGCGCCAATAGCTGCTGCCATTGGTTCTTCAATTAAGTAAACTTCACGAGCACCTGCACCCATTGCAGATTCACGTATTGCACGTTTTTCTACTTGAGTAGCACCACACGGTACACAAATTAGTACACGCGGACTTGGACGCATAAAGTTATTGTTATGCACTTGTTTAATGAAGTGTTGTAACATTTTTTCTGTTACAAAAAAGTCAGCAATAACACCGTCTTTCATTGGACGAATCGCTTTTATATTACCCGGTGTACGACCTAACATAAGCTTTGCTTCTGTACCTACAGATGCAACACTTTTAGGTCCACCAGCACGCTCTTGGCGGATAGCAACAACAGAAGGTTCATTTAATACAATGCCTTCGTCTTTTACATAAATTAGGGTATTGGCTGTACCCAAGTCGATCGATAGATCGTTAGAAAAAATACCACGGAGTTTTTTAAACATGAGGCTGGATGACCTTTGAAATACGTTCTTATATTAGCTGCCTCACTTTAACATGCTCAACTATATGAGCAATATAAAGCGCAGCGCCTTTGTGAATTTGTGAAAAAAGGAAGCAAAGCTTCCTTAATTGAGTTTTATCGTTCGCGAACTAAGCGAAAACCAATGTAGTTAGATCTAAAATCAGGCGCTAAAATTAAACGCGTAGATGCACGAGCAAGGCTTGGTGCAAAGTTCCACGCTCCGCCTCTTACTGCTACATCAGACTCACCTGATTCTTTATCGGTCCATTCCCATACATTGCCTACGGTATCGTATAATCCAAATGCATTTGGAGAAAAAGAACCTACTGGTGATGCACGTCTGTTTGACCATTCACTACCACACCAACCACAGTTAGCTAGGTTTTTACCAATTTCGTTACCCCAAGGGTATTCTGTTTCAGTTCCTGCGCGTGCTGCGTATTCCCACTCAACTTCGTTAGGTAAACGAAATTGCTGTCCTGTTTGACCCGATAACCACTCAGCGTAAGCTTTTGCATCGTTATAAGTTAAACATACAGCAGGAAAGTCACTGCCTTGCTCAAAACCAGGATTACGCCAATTTAAATTTGCTTCCCATACTGGTTCGCCATTTAAATAATACGCACACCCTTTATTTTTTTCCGCTTGAGTTTTATAACCTGTATTTGCTACAAACTTTTCGTAGGCACCCACGGTTACTTCTTTACTTTGCATAGCGAAAGAATTTGCTATTACTTTTTCAATTACTGGACGTTCATTAGCTAAACCATTGCCGTTAATATCGCCCATTTTAAATTTGCCTGCAGGAATAACGACAACCGGCGTTTCAACGTTTGCATTTAATACATTAACGTTTTCACTAACCTGGCGTGTTGTTACTTCTGGTTGCTCTCGAGTATAGGTCGGTGCAGCAATCGACTTAGGCTTTTTTACTAAATTTGCATTAATTGTTTGCGCTTTATTCAAATCGACACGTGCTTGATAAGGTTTATAACCAAGTTTACGTATTTCAATGTTATGAATGCCCGGCGGTAAACGTGTAATCAAGCGTGTTGAGCCAAAGCTTACACCATCGATAAACACTTCATCGTCGTATACGTTTGATCGTAATGTTAGCTCTACTGATTGATCCTTCTTCTTATTAAGGATAGAAGGGTAATCTTTTTTCACCGATGCAGGTTTAACTGAATAATCACGTACTGGCTGCTCATTTAAACGAGAAACCGACACCGTGTTGCTATTATCCGCGCTATTACTGAATGTTAACTGACTATCGGTAAATGTATTGTTATACGCTGGTTGATAAGCAGCCGTAAGTGGCGTGCCGTACTCAGAACAATAGCGGTTATCTATGCTTAATAAGCTACATAAACGGCTGCTATTAACTTCGCCGCGCATAGTTACGCTTAAGTTAACGTTGTAATTACCTTGGCCGCTAAATGCACTGTTAACTACATGGCTACTTAATATTTGTACTTGAGCGCCCGCCAAATTACGTTTTGGCTCAACAATGCGCTCTTCTGTTAGATTTGCAAAAATTTGATCAACAAAGCGTTTAGTTGCTTTTTGTAGACCCATTTGCTGACCGCGTTGCTCACATGCTGCTAGCGTTTCTGTTCGCTTACAGTTAATAGTGTGGTTAACCTCAAGCGTACCTTCACGTGTAAACTCGTTACGTAAACGCTCTACGCGGGCTGTAGTTAACTGCTCTTTTAAACTTTCTAATGTATTTAAAAGCGTATGCTTAGCAACACGAATTTGTTCTATATCTTTACGGTGGGATGCAATTGCCGCCAACTGCATAGAAATGTCATCTTTATTTTGCTTATGATCAATCACCGCTTTTTGATAGCGTGATTGAGCCGCACTAATATTAATAGTGGGATCGTCAATTAAACGACGGTACATTTCGTTCATCGCATCGAGCGCTTGGTTTTTTTCTTTATCTAGCTCTGTAGAACGAGAACGAAGTAGCTCTAATTGATTTTGTAACTGACTTTCTTCTTTAAGATGTTTTTCAAGTATTCTTGTCGAGTTATCGTATTCTGTCTGTTTAACACTAATCTCTGAGTCAATTCCAGTCACTGTAGCTGTGTCTTGTGCAAATGCACTACTAGCTAACAAACTAGCTGAAATTAACAGAGATAAAGGAGTAATTCGCATATATTCCAGTCCCAAAAAGCGGCAATTATTTGGTCGTTATTATTTTTTATAATTAAAGCCTTATGCTATGTACTTGCAGCACAAAATACAAGCTTTGTTCAATTATTATATTAGTTTACAACTATTCGCGTGTTTCACGCCAGTAAATAACCCGATCATTTCCTCTAAAGCGTCCAAATTGTAAAATAGTACGAGGATCAAGCTGTGTTCCATCGCCCTGCCAATCCCACTTTAACCAATCATAAGTATTATATTCTAAGGTAAATTCACCCAAACCATTTGGCTGTGCATAAATACCGTTATCTGGCGGATATACTCCCGCTTCTAGCTGGCCAGATACACCAGTCCCATATTTATAGGTTAATTGTGGGCTGCTAGGTGATATTTGAGTAATTTGGGTATGATCAAATACACTACAGTTATCTTCAGCGTTATTTACAAATCCACTGCCGTTGTAATACTGAGCCTGCATAGGAATAAGTAAAGGGTCGAGATCGGAGCCTGCGTTATTGCCAAGGACTAAACGTCCAAACCTAAACTCTATTGGCAATGCATTTAGTCGTACGCTATTACAACCACCCGAGCATGCTGTTTGTGTATTAGGTTTATCATTTGCATCAATAAGTGTTGCTCCTTCTATGTCAGAAAGCGTTGCCATTAAGCTCACCATAGCGAACGGTCCGTCTGCTTGCCCTACACCTAATCTTTTAAGTGTCGTGTTGAGTTGGCTCATTTGCCATTGGCCATCGCTTATATCTCCCCAGTTGTTATTTCCTAGGTTTACTAAGCGGCTAGTAAAATTAGTTGCAGGTACATAGTTACCTACTTCATTATTTTCGGCATTAACGTCTACACTGGACTTATCAAAGCCCTCTTTATAATTAGCCATTAGCTCACCATTTTGATTTTGTGCTTGTACTGTAAAGCCAAGTTCAAAAGGTTGATCAAGATAAGTTAAATTACTGCCGTATTGCGTGCATTGCGCGGCGGCTTGAACCCCCACTACCTGAAACTGCGAAGGTGCAAAACGACCAACGTTATATAGCTCACCTTTTACATCTCCCGCACCAAAATAATCGGCATCTTGAAGGCCTGCTGTTAAATCAATGATGCCAACTTGGTCGTAATTATATTGCGATATAGATTCACTCAAACTACCTGTATCATTAAAGGCAACAGTGCTCATCGCTTCAAGCGTACCTTGAATACCTGGCGTTGGCGCTTTAAGTAATGCCTCTACAAGTGGTTGCTCTGTAATAAAATGCTTAGCTATGTTGTTATTTGTAATATTGCTGTAGTTGTCTGGGAAACCATCGTTGTTAGTGTCTTGCCCTGTTTGCCACTGCACCGCATTCATTTTCAAATCAAATGCTTCGCCCGTTAATCTAAATAAACTTCCACCAGCGTCTGCTGCATAACCATCACTTGCAACCTCCATGGCTAATCCAAATGGCTTTACAACATATTCATTTGAACTACCTGTTAGATTTACTGACAGGTTAGTAATTGGATCTAAAATTAAGTTGGTTTTTACATTTAAACTCAACTTTCCTGCATCGGGATAATTTATAACAATCGGGGCTTTAGAATCACTATCAAAGTTTAGCGTGAACGATTTAGCTGCTTGCTCGACCGCAAAGGTATTATTGTTGTTACTAAGTGAAACCGTATCAGAGCAACTTGCACCAGCACTGCATGTATACGATAAATCTAAGCTTACATCGCCACCAGCAGGAAATGCAGCTTCGCATACGCCCGTAGTGGTATTTGTTTTTACCGCTTGAATAGATAGCGCTTTTGCATTAAATCCAGTATTTGAAGGCTTTGCTGATAACTGAGTAGGAATTGTAGTATTTCCATCTGTATCATTATTAAAAATAAATCCAGCATCAGAAAACGTAACTTTACAGCCACTCAAACCAACATTATTACCACCGATATAACAACGAAGAGGTGCAGAAGGATCAGCAGTGTTATATCCAAATGTAACACTGCCTGTGGTGCGTTTAGCAAATTCGACAACCGCTGATCCTGTAAAATTAATATTCTCCCCCGTAACCCAACTTTGCTGACCACTATTATCTGGAGAAAGGTTTAAACTAGAGGGTTCCGCAAATAATAAGTCGCAGGCATCATTAGCGCAGGCTGTTAGTGTCATTTCTTTAGCTTCACACGTTAGACCTTTGTTATCGCTTATTGTTAAACGATAATGATCCAGTGTTTCTGGTGTATAAATACCACAAAAACCAGGGATACTTTCGGGTACTGGTAGAGCGTCAAACGTTGAGCTCCCTTCGGTAATAATTTGAGTAGCCGATGTAATTGATCCCTGATACGTTACATTTTGAGCGATTCTTACCTCACCAGTTGCAACAATATAGCCTGCAATATTTGCATCGGCTGCAATAGCAACCGCACCATCGACATAAATAGCCAAGTACGCGCCAGTTTCTACTACTATATTTGTTTTACCTATATTCAAAAATGAAGTTGATAGAAGTGAGGTTGTGTCTTTTAAAAAAATACGTGTAGGCGCTGTTACTCTGTATTGTGTTTCCAGCATACTTAACTGCAACTCATCGTAATAATAGTCGCCAGCTAAAGACGTAGGTACGGGCCCTGTTGAGCTACCATCATTTGTAACCGTTGGCACCTGCGCCGCTTGATTCGGTTCTAAAGAGTTATAACCACCAGCAACACACGCCTGACCATTACACAAAGGAGGGCTTGTCAGCGCTGTAGAAATTAAACTTGTGGTGGTGACAAACTGCGCATTACCATCGGTTATTTCTACTCCCTGCACCAGCTGCACTTCACCATTGTTATAAGTAGAAATAGCGCCTGGGAATAGCGTATCACAATCTAAAATATCACCATTAAATACAAAGGTACTGGTCATGGCGAGTATTGATGCTTCCTCGTTTACGTGACGGCGCTCGTTATCGCCATCACGATCTTCGTCAACAACAAGTCCTAGCCTGTCAGTTCGCAGGTTACAGCTGCGTAGCCACCCGCCATCATCTTCTTGGCGTGAGTTTTTACTTGCTACAACTAACGGAGCCACACTAAAGTTATTAGTAAAACTAAAGTAATTACAGCCATTGCTCCAGCCGTCAACTTCAAAGCCTGTGAAAAAAGTTTCCCACGATACCTCAACGCCATTATCGTCAGAAAATGTGCGGTTACTTCCGGGCTCTACAGCCATATAGGCAACAGTTTCGGTTTTTATGAGCCCAAGTGCTGTTTCAGATGCTTCTAAAGCAATATTAACGCCGCTGGCAGATAGAGAATTACTTTCTACTGCAACTGTTAAAAACGGAATTAATGCCTCAGAAGGTGGATTGCTGTCTATGCTATTGAGTGTTTGTAACGAATGGAAAAAGTTTGGCCTTTGAGTAAACGGTTCAGCAAATGTTAAAGGCTTATAGCCTTTAGGTGTTAGTGGAGCAAAGCCAGACTTAGAGCCATACTGTAATTCGAGCAATAGATCAGTATTACCTACTTCCATAATTGTGCCGTCTGGAAATTGATGCACACCATACTCAATAGCTAAATAGTGCGCTCCCATACTAATATGCCCGCCATCCTCTCCTGAAGGTTCAAGCGGTAAGGCCTCAAAGCTAGTTGTGGTTATATTACGTATTCTTATTATTGCAGGGTTTCCGCCTTGGTTTGTTGAGAGCATAAAAACAGCAGGAGGCGTTATATATTGCTGTTGAAAATTAACTTTTGTCCAAACAGGCGATGTATATGTATCTTGTAGTTCTATATAACGGCCCTCGATTTTTGGAGGCACTGCATTTGCGTAATTACAAAGTAACACGCAGCTAAAAAATATAGTGACCAATGCATTTTTCATCATGGTAAAGTTTTAGCCTCCACACTGAGCGTTCTTTGTGTTTGCCAATAATCTTTTCTGCAGCTACCCCCTGCAGGGCAATCAATTGCGGCGCACGTTGCACTGCTTTGTAAGTAATATATATTCACAAGCCCGTTTGTTGTACTGCTATCAGGTAAGTCTATATATTCATCGCAACTCACCACTACTTTACAGTTAGCTAAATATGCAGTTTGGAAGGTTAAATCAGTAGTAACTGATGTACAGCTTTGAACTGAGCTATTTGTTGGAAATAGTTGCGTTAAACCACTTTCTAGGCCGCTTTGTGCTGCCATAAAAGCGCGAGCCCCATAATACTCAATTGTATTTTGTTGAGATGCACCAGAAAGCACTTTAACTAATGCTAATCCTAGTGCTAATAAAGCAACAATAATTACCAAAGAAACAATTATTAAGTTCCCTTTTTGTTTACTGGGTAAGGCTTTTCCGTGAGGATTTTTTTTAAGGTACATTAGGAATATGTACCTCATGGTTAAAGTTCATTACTTCAGTATCGTTAAATTGCATTTGCGCATTCACATTAAGCACAGCGTTTCTTTGTAGGGAGAGCGCATCAAGAGTAAAAAATAAATCGCTCGCTAAATTGTTAGCAATGTAAATACCTAATAAATCACGTTTAACACCACTGCTTATTTGTAAGCTCACAGCATCTGATTGATTAATAGTAAAACCGTAATTGGTATATCTATATAAATACTGCCCTTCAACGCAAAAACTTACAGGTTCTGAAAGTAAATAAAGGCGTTTACTCGGCGACTCTTGGGTAAATGCTTTGCTAAATTGCCACTCATCAATTTCGCTCGCTGAACTATTAAATGCTGATACTTGCAAACGCTTATTATTATTCTCATCGTATATATCAGCACTGCTTAATGGGTATATCGTTGCCCAATTTCCAGCTTGCGGCTGCGTTAAGTTATTAAGTTCAAAATCAACAGCGCTAACATTAAAAGGCGCTACGGTAGGTAGGTAATTTGTATAGTGAGTCGCTGATAAAAACGGCGTATATTCTAAGCACTGCTGAGCACTACACGCTCCGCTAGTACTGTTATCGCAAGAGAGCCTTAAAGAGTTTGGCGTAGCGTGGCGAAGCTCTTTACTAAGTCGCGTTATTAAAAAGCGGGCCTGAGCTACTGCTTCTTGGCGCTCAACCCCTTGTGAGTAAATACTGACCCCAGCACCAATAAATGAAAATGCACTTACGGCTAAAATACCAATAATAACCATGACAAGTAATAGTTCTATAAGGGTAAATGCATTTTGGTATTTAGCTCTTTGCATTAGTAATTCCCTTTATATGCACTAAATCCGTAAACTTCGCCTAAGGGTGATGTTACTTCAATAGTAATACGCTTAAAGGTTGTGCCATCGTTGATGGTCAATTCGTTAAAGTCGCTATCGTACTCAACAGTAACAACTAAGTTAAAGTCACTGTATTGGCTTAACACCTCTCCTAAGCTATTAGTAATAGGCTGGTTAGACAGTGCAATATAGTCATCTACATCGTTATAACTAGTTCGGGTTTCTAGGCCTGCCCCTAAGTTATCGACGCCTAAATCGCCCTCTGCGGTACAAGGTTCAGCACCCAAGGTTGTTTCGCCGCAACGCCTAAAAGGTGCGCTTCTATCGCTGTGCTCATCAAACGATTTACTTTGAATTTCGTTCATTAGTGATTGACCAAATTCAGAGGCTCTTAAAGCAATAATTGGCTCTGCACTTTTTTTTGCTTGCGGGGCAATTAAAGCGGTAATAATGCTTAATGCAATAGCAAACATCACTATGCCAATAATAAGCTCAATTAAAGTGAAACCTTTTACTTTAAGGGCACGCATATATAAGCCCTTCACCACTTATGCATACGCCAGCTAATCCAACATCTATTCGACACTGCGAAGTGCAGGTTTGATTTGATTTACCTAAAGGATCAAAACTAATTTGGGTAAATATATTTGCGTTACTATCTAAAGCGCTAAATGTTATATCACTTCTTTGCGTGTTTATTTGTACCACTAAATGATCGGTGTTGTTGGTATCAGCGCCACCGATACATGTATCAGGTGTGGGGGGAGCAATAATTGTGGAGGTTATATAAAGCGTATGGCAACTTGTTGTCGCTGTATTTTGCATTGCACGTAACTGCACTGTTCTCAGTGCATTTAAAGTACGGTCTCGATATGAGTATGCATCTTCTGTTGAGCTGCCCAGAAATTTGGGAACTGCCGTTACCGACAGTATTCCCAATATCACTAGAGTAATAATTAACTCAATGAGTGTGAAGCCACGCAATCGTTGCTTACTACTGCTTATCATTTATGTAATTAACAATCGCTAACATCGATAGCGACTGTTGCTGGAGTATCTTTGTTTAAAGCTGGAGTATAAGTAACTTTACAAGAATCTGTGACTAGGTAGCTATTTGGATAAATAATGACTGGGGTTGTAGCATCATCCCCTCCTGACAAATTGAAGTCAGTACTATCAGCGATAGTAGGATCACCGGTTACATCTGCAAAATCTATATCTAAAAATGCCTCAAATGCATCAATAGTCCCTACTGGGTAGCCAAATCGGATTGCTACGCCTTCAACAATAGGTGTTGGAGTATCTGTTTCTGCTTTATTTTGTATATTAGCAATAAGTGCCTTACCATTCACAATATTCATACCACTGCGAATCGACCCTTGTAAGCCTTCAAGTGTTGAAGCATTCGCATCACCTTGCAAGTTTAAAAAACGAGGGGCTGCGGTAACGGCTAAAATGCCTAAAATAACAATTACGATGATCAATTCAACAAGTGTAAAACCTGCTTGTTTATTCATTTGTAAACTTTTTAACGATTGCGTTTTCATAAATAAGCCTCTTTTTAATTACTTAGTTTTTAAATATTTTTACTTTGCCTGTTTTAGCAAAGTATGAAAAACCTGTTAAACCTGATATTTCACCCGTATTGGTAGGTATACTTTTAATATCAATGGTATGAGTTAAATAATAGACGCATTGCGTACTTTCTGCATTGTACCTAACTAAAAAACTTACACTTTTTATTATCGATATTTCACTACTTGAGGTACTACTTGGTGCATCTTGTAAAATTACATTTAATACTTGGCGGCATTTATGAGCATTTATAGACTCTGCACGAGTATCTTTTTTTTCTGTTTCGTCACTCGTTGGTGTACCTAACGATCCATCAACACCAACTATTACTCCTCCATAATTAACAAATGTTTTATTTGACTTACTATTTGGTCTCCCTTCTAACTCCCATTGACCTCTAACCATGCCAACAGCCGATGAAAAACCACCTGCGATAGCATCTACGCTTGCATTATGCGCTTGATTTTTAATACCTATATATTGAGGTATAGCAAAGCTCAAAATTACTGCCAGTAAAATAACAACAATAACTAACTCAAATAATGAGAAACCTTTTGAGTAAGCTATTGTTGTGTTCACCTTAATTCCCTTTAATTGCCGACATCATGTTCCACATAGGCATAAAAATACCCAATGCTAAAATCAGCACCATAATGGCAACAAACACAGTTAAAATAGGTTCTATTTTTGCAGTTAAGCTTCGTAAGTCATAATCAACTTCACGCTCATAATAATCAGCTGCTTCTTGAAGTAACTCATCAACCCGACCGGTTTCTTCACCTACGGCGACCATCTGTAATACAAGCTGAGAAAACAGCTCAGAACTTTTTGAGGCTCTAAGTAAGCTATCGCCTTTTTCTATATCTTGGCGCATAGTAATAATCGCTTTTTCCATATAGCTATTATCTACGGCATGCGCTGTTAGCGATAACCCCGTGGTCATAGGTACGCCAGAGCGCAATACCATAGCTAGACTTTGGCTGTAGCGCGCAAGCAATGTGCGTTTTAAAATATCTCCAATAAATGGAATTTTTAATTTATATTGATCCCACTTGAAGCGCCCAGCATCTGTATTTAAATAACGCCTCCACGCAAATACCGCCCCAATACCCATTACCAACAATAACCACCAGTAATTAACAAAAAAGCTGCTAGTACCAATTAATATTTGAGTCATTAACGGCAATTCGGCATCGAATTTGGCAAACATGCTAGCAAAGGTAGGAATTACAAAAATATTTAAAATAACCATAGCTGCTACAAGAGCCAAAATAACAAAAGTAGGGTAGCGCATAGCTGCTTTTATTCGTTTGCGAGTTTCCTGTTCTTTTTCAAAGTAAATAGCGAGTTGATAAAATGCATCTTCTAATCGGCCAGAACCTTCACCAACCATTACCATTGACACGGTTAAGCGGCTAAATACCTCGTTATGAATTGCCATTGCACTGGATAAGTCCCGGCCTTGCTCAAGTTGCCTGGTAACTTCCATCAATACATTTTTAAATTCTTTATTTTGTGTTGTATCTGCCAATCCAATCATTGCTCGTATAATTGGAATACCCGCTTTTAGTAGCGAATACATTTGTCTAGAAAACATAATCATGTCGTCTAGCGTTATTTTTTCGACAAATAAATTATCAAAAATTTTAATATTATTTTTTGTTTCAACTAAAGAAATTGATATTGGTATAAATTGACGCTTCATTAAACTATCAGCTACGCCAGCTTGGTTACTCGCTTCTAATTGGCCTTTTACCAAAACACCTTTGCTGTCTTTCGCTTTATAGCTATATAGTTGCATCAATATCCCCTACTATTTCTGGGATATATTCAGCCACTTTAAATACTTCATCTAAAGAGGTAATACCTTTCTTAGCGTAATTTAATGCCATTGCTGAGAGCGGCGAAAAGTTAGCACTATTTTTAGCAGCCTTTGCAAAGCCTTGTGTGTCGTTAACTCGTAAGGCATCCATCATTGCATCATCCATTTCGAGCAACTCAAAAATACCTACACGTCCTTTATAACCAGTGTGATTACATGCTGTGCAACCTTGCCCTTTAGAAAATTGAGCATCTGTAATCTCTTCGCCTAAATATTTTAACCAACTTATTTCTTGGCGATCTGGCAAGTACGGTACTCTACAGTCATTACATACTCGCCTTACTAATCGCTGAGCAATAATCGCTCGCAGTGAACTTGCCACTAAGTAAGCCGGTGCACCCATGTCGATTAAGCGCATAGCGCTGGTAATTGCATCATTGGTATGTAACGTTGATAGTACTAGGTGGCCTGTTAAAGCGGCCCTTAATCCAATATCTACGGTTTCTTGGTCACGCATTTCGCCAACCATTATGATGTCAGGATCTTGCCTTAGAGCGGTCCGTAAAATACTGGCAAAACTTAGCCCTATTTTATTATTTATTTGTACCTGGTTAATACGTCCAATACGATACTCAACCGGATCCTCTACGGTAATAATTTTACTTTCTTGTTGGTTTAACTCACTCAATGCACCATAAAGTGTGGTTGTTTTACCCGAGCCTGTTGGCCCAGTAACTAAAACCATGCCATGTGGGCGTTTTATAATACTGCGCACACGTTTTAATATGTGTGCCGGCATGCCTGTTTCATCTAACGATAATAATCCTGCAGATTGATCAAGCAAACGCATTACAACTGATTCACCATGCTGAACCGGCATAGTAGATAGGCGCACATCAATACTATGACTGCGCACTTTTATATTAAACCGGCCATCTTGAGGGAGGCGTTTTTCAGATATATCTAATCCCGACATAAGCTTTAAACGTAGCACTAGTGCCGATGCTATTTTTACTTGGTTAAGAGTGTGCTCTTGTAATATTCCATCTACACGTTGACGAATGCGAAGCAAACCTTCATCTGGCTCAATATGAATATCAGATGCGCGAACTTGCACAGCATCCTCAAATATTGATTGCAGTAACTTTACGACGGTTGCATCAGATGTCTCATCACCTAAAGAGTTTAAATCAAACTCTTCTACGTCTTGATATTCTTCATGGAGTTGTGCTGCAAAGTTGGTAATTTCATCTGTGCGGCGATATACGTTGTCAAACGCAGCCATGATTTGGCTTTCTTGTACAACAGCTAAATCTATTCGTTTAGGAGCAAGCATAGTCGCAAGTTGATCAAGGCCCCTTAAATCAGCAGGATCGCTCATCCCGACCAAAACAGAGTCACCATTGTCTTCGATTACTAGTGCTCTGTAACGACGCGCATATACCTCAGATAAAAGCTTAGATACATCGTGTGATATTTTTCGCTGTGATATATCTAAAAAAGGTACCTGTAATTGCTGCGCTAAAAAGCGTAATAATTGTGGCTCACTAATAAACTCAAGTGTAATAAGTGTCGAACCTAATTTACGGCCCGTTGCAGCTTGAACATTTAATGCTTCACTTAGTTGCGCTTCGGTGATCATGTGTTCGTGAACAAGTAAATCGCCTAAGCGCATTTTTAAACTAGGTCTCATACGACCTCCTTTAGTGCAACTAAACGCTGTAATGCATGCTGGGTCATAGCGGTATTTAACCCACCTAAATCTAGAGCTACTTTATAAAGCTGTTTAGCATCGAGGTACTCTCCCAGTGCATCTTTTGAGGTTGCAAGTGCAAGCCACCACTTGGCTTGACTAGGCTGGAGCTGTGTAAGATGTTTAAAGCTTTCAAGTGCTTTATGGTGCTTACTCGCACTTTGCGCAGCAGTACCTTGCAGCACCCAAAAATCAAGATTCGCCTGGGATTCAAATTCATCACTTAAAAGCAGTAATACCCCTTCATACTGTTGTTGCATAATGAGTATTTTGCTTAGCATTACACGCCATTCAAGTACGTTAGGGTTTTGGCGAATACCTGATTGCAAAACCTGTTGCGCCGAATTTATATCTTGTTGTTTAAAGTAAGTTGCAGCCAGTAAGTTTCGGGCCTCAACATGTAAAGGCGATTGCGCTAAAATAATGTTTAAATCACTAATAGCTTCGTTGTATAAGCCAAACTGTATTGCCTGTTTAGCTGCTGCTAATTGCTCGACTAATAAAGCCTGTGGTGACTTAGTTTCTGCCGCGCTTTTGATCATAGTATTTTGTGGCTTAGTTTTAGTCACTGAAGTAATTTTTGGCTTGCTGACAATAACTTTGCTAGCCACTAACACATTATCTTTAGCTAGTGCAGGGCTTTGTTTAACCTCGGCAATTACAACCGGCTCAGCCGTTGGTTGAGAAACCAGTAATGTTGCTTCACTCAACTTGGATTCAGCTAAATCATTCACTTCTGGTTTTATTTGCTCAACTTGCACAGCCTTCTTCACAACTTCTTGCTCAACTAAAGGCTCTACAGTGCTTTTTTCATCTTGAGAATCAGATAAATTAGAGCTCAAAACCGCGACCATTTTTTGCTGTGGTAAAACAGACTCACGTTGAGTTTCTTTTTTGTCGGCGGTCGGTAAATACAGGTATGCTAAAAAAATGACACTTAGCATAATAAGTAAAATTACGGCTTTAAATACAATGTTTTTTACATCATATATTGGCTTTACGCTTATACCTTCTTGAATATTCACTTGTTTAGCTTCACGTTGCTCAATATTTTTAAGCATATTATTTATAACGCTCATAACCACTGCCTCCATACCCATATGGCAGCAATAGCTAAAACACTAAACATTAACGCGCTGTAGCTCCAATATTGACCGGTTCGATATTTTGCGCAGTCTTCGGTATCTTTTATGGCAAGCTGAATATGGCGATTTGTTATTGTATTTAACCCTTCCCCATAAGCTTGTAATAGTGCTTTGTGGCATAAAATATTAACTAATCTAGGAATTCCACGGCTTGCTCTGGCAATCTTAAGCCCCATACTATTATTAAATAAAGGAGGTCTATTAAATCCTGCAACTTGTAAGCGATGATTAATATAATAAACAACCTCAGCGCCAGTCATCGCCCGTAATTTATAAGAAAAACTGATACGTTGGCGCAGCTGCCTTACTTTATTGTTTGCCAGTTTTTCATCAAGTTCAGGTTGCCCAAATAACACAACTTGAATCAGCTTTTCGCTTTCTGTTTCTAAGTTTGTAAATAATCTCAGCGCCTCTAGTGTCTCCCAACTCAAGCATTGCGCCTCATCTATCAAAAGCACTACGCGCTCATTATCTTCTTGTAAGTCGAGTAAGTGATGATTTATAAGCTGCCCTAGTGCTTGTTGGTCCAATGCTTTATCTACATCCATACCCAGCTCAATTGCAATCGCCCATCTAAGCTCTTCAGGGCTTAAATAAGAGTTAGGCAAATAAGCCACAATGTAATCTGGCTCAAGTTGGTTTAATAGCTTTCTACAAAGCAATGTTTTACCAGTCCCAACTTCACCGGTGACTTTAATAAACCCTTCACCCATTTCAATGGCTGTTGTTAGCACTTGCATCGCTTCGTGGTGCGGTTCAAGTGCACAAAAAAATTGTGTGTTAGGGGTTAACGTGAAAGGCATTTCACTTAAATTAAAAAAGCTTAAATACATAGTTAGTTTTCATACCATGTTTTTAAAAGCTGACGGCTTTCACCTTGTTGTTTTTTCCAAGTATCGGGCATAACAACGGTTGGTTTGATTAAAATAATTAGTTCTTTTTTCTCTTGGCGTTTACGAATACTTTTGAATAAGTTGCCAAATATGGGGATATCACCCAGCACGGGTGTTTTTGATTCTTCATCCTGTGTTGACGTTTGCATCAAACCACCAATAACCACTATTTCGCCACTTTGAGCGCGAATAACGGTATCTGACTCTCGAATGTTGCTTTGCGCTAGAGGTAACTCAAAACGTTGATCGTCTAAAGTAATTACTTTTAGCTGCTCTTCTGTTTCAGTTACTGAAGGGTGAACATGCAAAATAACTGAGCCGTACTTGTCAATTTGCGGCGTTACATCAAGGGCAATACCAGAAAAGAACGGTGTTAAATCAATCTCAGGCGAGGTAGTTGTAGCAGTACCAGTTACCGTCGTACTTGATACATTAGTAACAAAGTATTCGTCTTGCCCTACTTTTATAACTGCTTTTTGATTGTTTGTAGCCGTAACGCGAGGGTTGGATAACATTTGCACATCACCTTGGGTTTCTAGCAAATTAATAACCCCGTTAAAGTCACCTTTTTGAATTGTCAGCGATGACGCTCCGCCAATGGCAGCCGAAATGCTATTACTAATTGTAGAACCCGCTGTTGTAGCAAACGAAATACCGCCTTCTAAACCACTGGCTATGCGCTCCCAGTTGACACCTTGTTGGTACTCATCTTTTAAGGTTACTTCTATTATTTTCGCTTCTAGAATAACTTGGCGTTGCAGGTTTTCTTGGCTTTGACGTAAAAACTCTTTTAGCTGACTAATTTCGCTTGGTAATGCATTTACGGTTACCAAACTAGCTTGTGGGCTTGCAACAACATAGCGCCCATCGCTTGCGCCAATTAAAGACTTAAGGGCGACTTCTAATTCCTTCCAAAAATCATTTTTATTAATTGTTTGGATTCGAGAACCGTTTAAATCTAAGCTTTGATTATCGCCGCCAAACTCACTATTTTGCTGGTTACTACTACCTGAACTTGAACCACTCGAACCACTGCCACTTTGTGCAAATTGACTAACCCCACCAGCAACAACACTCACTGTAGACTGACCATGGCGCTGCATCATTAAATAATTTACAGGTATTGTTTCTGTGCGCATTTTGGCTGGTAGTACTTGTACAATTCGTCCTTCATTAACAATATCTAAAGGATACATACGCTTAATAACATTAATGACTTCATTAAACGTAACGCTTTTAAGATTTAAACTAATTGTGCCATTTACCTCAGGATGCACAGCAACACTAAAAGGGGTATCGTCTGTTAAGCCTGCAAAAAAAGTACCTATTTCGACATCATTTGCTGCGACATCAAAACGCTTGATAGATAAATCATCACTTATAGTTTGCTCATTATTTATAGATGACAACAAGCTTTGCGTAAGTTCGCTTGGCATTTGTAAAGGCGCAATTACTTTAGGATCTGTAGGTCTTTCAGCTAACTCTTGCTCAATATGAGTTTTAACCTCTTTACCTGGTTTAAAGCTATGGCACGCAGTTAAAAATGTAGGTAACAATAGAAGAACAAGCCACGGATGAGATAAATTATTTTTTAATTTCATAGTCATATAATTCTAATTTTATTTGTTTATCATCATTTGCTAACACAACCTGTTTTGAGTTAATGCTTAGCACCCGAAAATCATCTACAGCATCACCAACTCGATAAATATGGCCTGAAATAATGGCCTTAAATGCTGTACTGTTTTTAATAATAGATTGCAATTTAAGTTCTGTACTTTGCTTAACTGGACTATTGTTACTCACGAACATATTTGGCTGAGTCGGATCGCGAAGTTGCGCAAGCGCACTCGGTGCTAAAGCGAACAAAAGTAATAAAAAATATAAATTATAATGCGATAAATTTTTCATTAGCGCTCACTGTAGCAATTTGTAAAGTTAATTCAGCTTGAGGGTACTCTAGTACCTGATAACTAAACTCTTGTATTAATAACTTATCTTGATTATTTTTTAATGCGGCTAAATACTTTTGTAAGCTAAAGTAGCTACCTTGCAAAGTAACTACCATCTGATGCTCAAAAAATAATGTTTGCGTATCATGTTCACCTAGTTTTTCTACATCGATAGCCCGTGCTGGTTTGACATTAAAGCTACTCACTTTTACGTCGCTACTATCTACGAGCAAATCTTTTAAAACGGCAGGTACATTTTTAGCAGCTACAAAGCCTTGGCTAAAACTATTAAGTTGATTATTTATTTCGGCTAATTCATCCCTGGTTTGTGCAATTTGACCGCGTAAAACCTTAGTGTAGTCGTAGTTTAATGCTTGGTTTAACATGGAGAGTTGCGCATTTATCTGCTGTAACTCTTGCAGCGTTGTATTGTGCTTTGAACGTATGTTGGCAACTTCATCTTGCTGTGGAAAAATAACGAACCAGAGACCGAGGTAAATCACTATAAACAAACCAACAAATAAGGTGGAATACTTCTCACGTTTTTGCAGCGATGCAAATTGAGCTTGGTATTTGACCCATAATGGCCAACCTTTATTTTTATTATTCTGGCTACTTGTTGTTTGGCTCATGGTTTATCGCCCTCATCACTAAGGTCTGTCGCTACATTAAATTCACTCACACCTGCTTGCGTAGATAACTCTAAAACTGAAAACTCTTTATCAATAAAAAATGGCGACTGTTTTAAATTATCAAACCAAATTGGTAAGAATTTTGATTGCGATGTTTGACCTTGAAGCGTCACACTTTGCCCTACAAACTTAATGTGGGTCAGCCAAATATTAGGTTCATGATACTTAGCTAAATCGTACATTACCTGTGCGTAGTCGGTTGCAGACTGATCTGAACTTTGCTCTAAATAGCTAAATATTTGCTGCTTATGCAAAACCTCTTGCTGAAGTGTTTTTAACTCATTAATAAAGAGTGTTTTATTTTGTTTCTCTGCTAACTGCTGTTTTACAACTTCTAACTGAGCTTTTCCTTGTTTGAGATATTGCCTATTTTGTTCTAAATCAAGCTCACTAGAATATGTTTTATAACTGTAAAAAGCCCACGTGATTGCAATAATTAATAGCGCACCTAACCACAACGTAATCATTCCAGACAAAGGGACTGGGTCTCGCCGTACGCGTAAGGTTTTTTGATAAAAGTTAATCCGGGTTTTCATAGCACAGACTCAGGATCTGTTAATTGATAGGCTGCCCCAAGCGCATAATAAAAATTTGGCTCTAATTGCTGCGCTAATTCTAAGTTAGGCTCAAAATCTACAACTTTTACTTGTAAAAACTCTGCAAGCCCAGCTCTAAGAGTTAATGAAGATAAATCATCGCACTGTAACTGAATGCTGCGAATTGGTGGTTGCTTGAGCTGGCTTTCAAAAAAGTCCATAGAACGCTGAATTTCTAATCCTAACGCTTCTACCAATTCTTGATTTTGATCCTTATCTGAAATACCCAAAAAACCATTTAATCGTCTAGCTAATACTAATTGCCCATCACGAATAATTAAGATTCGAGGTTCATGATTAGCATGTTGCACAATCAGCATATGCGCCTCTTTGTATGAGCCAAACAAGGTAACTAAAACCATTTCTTCAGAGGTCATTGCACGCAAAACAGGTTTAGTTTGTTCAAAACTGTCTATAAACGGAAGTAGTTGCAGCTTATTCGTAATAAACACATTCATTTTGCTGCTTTGCATCGGTAATGTTATTGGATAATCGATAAAATCAGCCACAATATTTTCAGGCGCTATATCAACTAAATCTTTTGTAGTCCAAGGGAGTGACTGAATGATTTCTTCATCACTAAGGTTTGGTTTATCCATTTGCACTATTTGATAAAAGTAGTGCGGTATGACTAAATTAACGGCACAAATATCAGTAGAAACCTCATTTGTACAAGCAACAATTGCAGCGGTATAATCGGTTTGCTCAGACACATTTACACTGTGAGAACTGTGAACCATCCATTGGTCGCGTTGTTTTTTTAAACATACTGCGTTAACAGTATCTGCGTAAGTTGCAACACCAATAGCTGTATTTGGATCTAAACTACGATTTAACCATGAAAACAGCTTTTCTTTCATATAGCTACTATTGTTAATTGTGTATGAAATAAGTGTCGTACATTTTAACTACTTTGCCAAATTGAAAACCAAAAAAATGCATGAAACATTCATAATAGATGAAAATAACTATATTCAACAAATACATAGCTCGTTTCTAAAAAAGAGAAACATTTATTTAGGTATAAAACGTGATGATTTGCTCCACCCGCTAATAAGTGGCAATAAATGGCGTAAATTAAAATATAATTTAGCGTACATGCAAAAGATAAATAAAACAGAAATTCTGACTTTTGGTGGTGCGTTTTCAAACCATATTCACGCCTGCGCAGCTGCAGGAAAAGAATTTAGTATAAAAACTCGCGCGATTATTCGCGGACCTGAACTGGATAACAACAATCCAACAATCCAATTTGCAAAACATTGTGGTATGCACCTACATGTAGTTAATCGTATAGAGTATCGAAAACGCCACGACACCGATTACCTTAATGCTCTGCAAGAGCGCTTTCCAAATGCTTATATTATTCCTGAAGGTGGTACAAACGAGCACGCCTTATTAGGATGTAAAGAGTTAGTACAAAGCTTACCTGAGCATAACTACTTAGTGTGCCCTACCGGTAGTGGTGGCACGCTTGCTGGATTAATAGAAGGCAGTGCTTCAACAACACAAGTGATTGGTGTAGCAGTATTAAAACAAGCTAATTATTTAAATGAAGAAATAAAAAAGCTGAGCGCTAAAGCCAATAATCAAACTAACTGGCAGTTACTCACAGAGTTTCATGGTGGTGGCTATGGTAAGTTTTCACCTGAGTTATGGCAGTTTTGCCAAGATATGAATCGCACACATAATCTACCGCTTGAGCCTATTTATAGCGGAAAAATGATGTATGCATTGTGGCAACTTATAGAGCAAGATTATTTCCCATCTGGGAGTAAAATTATTGCGGTTCATACTGGCGGGCTTCAGGGGCTAAATGGACTTAAATATAGAGGATTAATTTAATTAAATACCGCTTGCGTAAACTCTTGAAGTGGCTCGGAAAAGTAAAACCCTTGAGCCCCCACTACTCCCAATTTGGCAAGCGTAAATAACTCTTTTTGAGTTTCTACACCAACGGCATATACAGGTAAATTTAAAAGGTTTGCGGCTTCGACTATCTTTTTTATTTGCCTTTGATTTTGAGTTTTTTCATTTAATAAATGAATTAGTTCGTATGATAATTTAAGCCCGCATACTTGGTTATAATTAGCTAATACAGCTACTTTTTCACTACTTTTTACATTATCAATCACAACTTGTGAACGGCTTTTTTTAATTATATTTAGTGCATTAGTTATCGATTCTCTATGAGTAAAAAACTCAACCTCACTTATTTCAAATTGTAATTTAGCACTTAATTTAAGCTCTGCTATTTGACTAGGTAACCATTCCCAAAATACATTATTAAACCAATTTTTAGGGTGTAGATTTACACTAACTGTTAAGGCCGAAGATTCACTCAGCATTAGCTTTTTAACTTGTGTTATTACAGCTTTATCTAATATTAAAGCGTCTTGATTACTATAAACCTGATTAATAAAATAACGAGCAGCTAGTAATCCAAGTTGGCTATGCCTAACTCTGATAAGAGCTTCATGTTCTAAAATTTCCCCGCTAGAGAGCTCAAATAAAGGCTGGAAGAATAATATAAATTTATTCTTTTTAATATTTTCGATAACTTGCTTACTAGAAAGTGGTTTTTCTTGACAGTAATTTAACGCTAAGCGGTGAGAATGCTGCACTAAGCTGTTTTGCGATAGCATAAGTGCTGATTTTGCTAACTGATAAACCGCAATTTTATCTGCGCCTAATCGATAGTCGCACGCACCTATTTTAATGTTTTTATGAGTCATACTTTTTTGATAATTTTGGCATAGTAAAAACACGCTCTGATGAAGCTTTTCAACGTAGCTGTCTAACTCGGGAGTAGGTATATGTGGCAAGGTGACGGCTAAGTAACTGGAATTTAATATTTTTACCGACACATCTTTAAATTCAGTCAATTTTCTAGTGATTAACACTTTAAAAATAGCTTCTTTATCGGTTTTCTTATCAAAGTCACATTCAATGAGTAAAAATAAGCTATGTGATGCTCTATTAACCCCATACAAAGAACTTAATTCGCATTTTTTTACTTGTTTAATTAATCGTATTTTATTTTGTTTTTGTTTAATAATTTTAGTAGGTTGTATCATTGTATTTTTGGGCGTAATTCTACGGCTTACATTCAATAAGCCCCACCAACGATAAGACCAGCCAGCGGCGCCTAATATGATCAAGTTTAGCAATATAAATAAGTAACTTTGTGTTACCCAAGCAGGATAATGATAGAGGCTCAAACTTAATGTTTTATAAGAAAAAACTTCGCGCTCTATATTTACTAAATGCCTAAAATGCTCTGCAGGCTTTGGCACTTCCAACACAAAACCTTCACTTTTAGCTAATGCGGCCAACACTTCATTGTTTATAGAAGGAGATAAATTCAGCTCGTAAACTTGTTTAACGAACTGCTGGCCAGAAGCATGAACTTTTTGATGTAATGCATCATTTAAAATAAAATTAAAACTAATAAGTATCATCAAAAATAAGACAAAAGAGATACCTTTGAAGTACTTTAAAAGCCAGAGTTTACTCTTTTGCATAGCCTGCCACTCGTTAAATTATTAACTAAAGTGTTGTTCAATATCTATAGAAGTACAAGGTCGTAAAGCAAGTTTAAACATTTATTAATAGCGCTAAACAAAAAACACTCTGATAAACGAGACATAATAGTTTAAATTAGTTAGATATTAAATAAAGGCCCACATGGGGGCTGTTTAAAAGTCTGTGTCATTTCAGTATTATTAAATAGATGGACTGATAATTAATTTAATTGCTCATACATAATTTTACTTCGCACTAATTGAGCGAGTGTTTTAGCACCTAATTTTTCCATTACATGAGAGCGATGAACTTCAACGGTGCGTTCACTAATACTAAGATCGCACGCGATTACTTTATTCATTGCCCCATCAGTCACTCGTTCAAACACTTCACGTTCTCGACTCGACAACGATTCAACATTAATCTTATTTTTATGCTTATCGAGTGATTTTTCATGTTGTTTTTCATCAAGTACCAATGCCTCATTAATACGGTCAATCAAGTGCTGTTCATTAAATGGTTTTCTAATAAAATCAATTGCTCCTAAACGCATCGCTTCTACAGCCATCGGGATATCACCATGCCCGGTAATAAATATTATTGGTAATGAGCAATTTAAATCTTTAAGTTTTTGTTGTAGCTCTAAACCACTCATTTTAGGCATACGTATATCCAATACTAAGCAACCAGCCATGGTTTCATTATATACATCCAAAAACGCAGCGCCTGAACTAAAGCTCTGAGCGTCAATATCAATAGAGTCTAGTAGTATTTCAAGCCCTTCACGAATACCTTCATCGTCATCAATTATAAAAACGCTTTGCTTATCGCTCATAAACGACTCCTCTATTATGTGTTGGCAAAGTAAACATAAAAATAGCTCCTGTTGGCTTATTGTCATAAAAGTGAATATGCCCACCATGTTCTTCAACAATGCTTTTAGATATAGATAGACCGATGCCTGTGCCATTTTCTTTGGTTGATGAAAATGGTTTAAATAACTTCTCTCTAATTTCTTCAGGTAACCCTACACCGGTATCAGCCACTGATATCTCAACATATTTATCTTCATTCAATTTTATTTCGAGCTCTATTTTTGAATCATTTTTATAAGCATTTAACTGCATAGCTTCCATACCATTGCGTAATAAATTAAGAATAACCTGCTCTATTTGCACCCGATCAACAAACACATCAATTTGTTCATCACATGTAATTATTCTGACAGTAATATTGCGAAGTCGCGCTTCTGATTCTGCTAGGTTTGTTACTTCTTTTATTAAAAATATACAATCAATGACTTCTTTTGATCGTTGCCCTTTTTTGGTCATTAACTGCATACGCTCAATAACGGCTCCCGCTCGACGAGAGTGTAAACTTAGTTTTTCAAATATTAAGGGGAGTTTGTCAAACCTCCCTTTCTCACAAAAGTTTTTTGCCGTCTGAGAGAAAAGAGAAATAGCCGTCAGAGGTTGATTTATTTCATGTGCAATTCCTGCTGCCATTTCACCCAATGCATTGACCCTTTCGGTATGCGCTAATTGTTCAGTATGAAGCCGGGCTTGGTCTTCTGACGCACGTTGCTTGGTAATATCTCGAATCAAACCTACAAACATTGTACTTTCATGATTCTGTATTTCACTTACAGATAAGTGAATTGGAAATGTTGTGCCATCTTTATGCTTAGCTACAAGCTCACGACCCACACCAATAATATGCGTCTGCTTCGTTTTTAAATATTGAGCTAAATGCTGGTCATGGTTTTTACTAAATGATGTAGGCATTAATATTGTTACGTTTTTATCTTTTACTTCATCTGAGGCATAACCAAACATAGCTTGCGCAGCAAAATTAAAACTTTGTATAAGCCCGTATTGATCAATGGTAATAACGGCTTCAACAACTGAATTTACTACCGCATCAGAGAAAGCATAACTACTAATTAGGTCAGCTTCAGCCTGCTTAATAGAGGTAATATCATTAATAAATCCTTCAATAATAACTTCACCATTAAAAATAGAACTAACCGGTCCTCCTTTTTCCCACACTAATTTGATCCCACTATTTTTGGTATTAATTCTATATTCAAGTTCAAAGGAGCGTTTTTCTTTGACAGCCTCTGTAAGTGACGCCTGTACTCGCTCATAATCACCTGAATGTATTATTTCCCTCCACAGCATTCTATTTTTTTTAAACTCAGCTCGAGAATAACCAGTTAAACTTTCGCACCCATCACTAACCAGTATCATAGGCCAGCTCATAGTATTAAAAGACTGATATGCCATGCCGGGAAGATTTTTTAATAAATATTCAATCTTATAACGCCCGTCTTTTATTTTACTGCGTGCAAATAAATAAGTATAAGCAGCCAACACAATTAAAAAAGCAATAAAAATACCAAGTGAAATTAAAATTCTCATGATTTTATAGTGAGCAATATACAAAAACTCATCACTGGGCGATATGCTTATCTCCCACTTATGACCTTGTAAATCATAGGATGCTTTTTTATCCCAAATGCTTGTAACAGGAAATGAATTTGTTTGATCTGAATATACTTTTTGCCCATCAATAAACAGCGTAAAATGATATTCCTTAAGTAAAAATGCAGGTACAACTGTCTTAATGTAAGGTTCAAAAATCAACGCACTTGCAATAAAACCCTCTAGTTTTTTATTGGTGTTAAAAACAGGAATATATATTCCGATACCCTCTCCACCATAAATAGATTGCAAAGGTGTTGTGACGACTGCTTGTTCTGTATTTTGTGCTTTTATTGCGGCTAACAATGCAGGCAGATTTAATGCCAAATTAAAATCGATGGCGATCTCATTACCTTGCTTTGGTATTATTCTTCGCACATGTAATGATCTATCAATCCAACCTATGGCTTGATAGCCATGTTGCGAATCGTACAATGTTTTACTGATTACTTCCCAATCACCTTGTGGCATATCGCTTGATATAGAAGACAACTTAGATAACTCTGACAGTGATGTTATTCGCCCTTCCAAATCATCTTTAAGCAGTGTTTTAATACCTTGGGCAGTATTTTTCGTTACTCGTTCAATATGGATTCGCTCTTGGGAATCTATATGAAATACTATAAAAATCATTAAACACGTAACCAGTATTCCTACCATTATTGCGTACAATAAAATAGCTAATTGGGATGAGGAAAATACTTTCGATTTTTTATCACTGTAATTCATGATGAATTTAAACTAGCGCCTCGTTGATTAATAACTAATGCGTTTACCCACTACGCACTGCATTATTTTATAATCCGTTATCACTCCCATCCGCGTCAAGGATTAACTAAGTGATTAAAAATAAATAAATCAAACAGTTATACTTTCAAGATGTGGATTCCCACATGTATTTACGTAACACCACGAATAGCCTCACTTTAGTACTTGTTTTACCATAATTATACACGCAGCTTCTAAGCGTTATTAATTTTAAAATAAGAGTCTTATTTAATTTAACTGAGGATATTATCATGAGCTATGCAACAACAAATCCATATACAGGTGAGATTATAAAAACTTTTCCTGATGCTACTGATGCTGAAATTACTCAAGCAATAGAAAATGCCGATTCTGCATTTCAATCATGGAAAAAAACACCTTTCTCTTCTCGCGCTAAAATAATGCAAAAAGCGGCTGACTTATTACGTAAAGATGTAGTTAGTTACGCCAACTTATTAACTTTAGAAATGGGTAAAATAACATCAGAAGCAAAGGCTGAAGTTGAATTATCCGCAGCTATTTTAGAGTACTACGCGAATAATGCTGAGAGACTTCTCGCATCAGAAAAATTACCCGTTGCAGATTCAGCTGAGGGCGAGGCAATTATTATCCATGAACCACTTGGTGTATTGCTTGCCATTGAGCCATGGAATTTTCCGTATTATCAAGTTGCTCGTATTATTGCGCCGCAATTGTCAGCGGGTAACACTATGCTACTAAAACATGCGGGTATTGTTCCACAATGTGCAGCAGCATTTGAAGCACTTATGCTCGAAGCTGGTCTGCCAAAAGGCGCTTTTAAAAACCTATACGCTGCACATTCCCAAACAGAAATGATCATTTCTCATCCATTAGTTCGTGGTGTTGCACTTACCGGTTCTGAAAGCGCTGGTGCAATCGTTGCTTCTACCGCTGGTAAAGCACTTAAAAAGTCTACATTAGAGCTTGGTGGTGCAGATGCATTTGTTGTACTTGCTGACGCTGAAATGGAAAAAACGGTTAATTGGGCAGTATTTGGTCGTCACTGGAACGGTGGGCAAGTATGTGTATCGTCTAAACGAATGATCATCGAAGATGAAGTTTATGATGAGTTTGTTGAACTTTATACTGCTGGTGTTGCTAAGTTGCAAGCAGGTGATCCGCTTGATCCCACTACAACTTTGGCGCCATTGTCATCACAAGGTGCAGCTGATGAACTAAAAGTTAAAATTAACGAAGCGATCAAGCTTGGTGCAACAGCCACTGAAGTGGGTCCTAAAGTACCTAGTCAAGGCGCCTTTGTACAACCCACTATTTTAACGAATATTAGCGAAGATAATCCGGCTCGCAACTGGGAATTCTTTGGTCCTGTGTCTATGTTATTTCGTGCAAAAAATGAAGATGACGCAATTAGAATTGCGAACGACTCTCCATTTGGCTTAGGTGGCTCTGTATTTACGTCAAACCCTGATCATGGCTTAGAAGTTGCCAAAAAAATATCTACCGGCATGGTGTTTGTAAACCATCCAACGATGGTAAAAGCCGACTTACCATTTGGTGGTGTTCGCCGTTCTGGTTATGGTCGTGAACTAATTGGCTTGGGTATTAAAGAGTTTGTTAACCACAAACTAATCGACGTTGTTGACATTGATGCGCCATTTTAAATAGCGCAGTTTAATAAAAACCCCTTAAATATTAATAGGAACGATTATGAATAACAAAATGAAAGCAGCCGTTGTTGAGCAATTTGGCAAACCTTTAGTTCTACGCGATTTAGATATTCCATCACCTAATGCAGGGCAAATATTAGTTAAAACAGAAGCCTGCGGTGTATGCCACACAGATTTACATGCAGCAAACGGTGATTGGCCATTAAAACCAACTCCACCATTTACTCCTGGCCATGAAGGCATTGGGCTAGTTACCAAAATTGGCGAAGGTGTTACAAGCGTAAAAGTAGGCGATAGAGTCGGTGTTCCGTGGCTATATTCAGCTTGTGGACACTGTGAATTTTGCTTAAGTGCTTATGAACCAGTATGTCCTGATGCTGAGTTTGGTGGCTACACTAAAGATGGTGGTTTTGCCGAGTATATTATTGCCGATCCTAATTACGTTGCACTTATTCCTGATGGCTTATCAGCAGTACAAGCGGCCCCTATAATTTGTGCTGGTATTACAACTTACAAAGGTATTAAAGAAACCGATGCTAAACCAGGTGAGTGGGTAGCAATTTCAGGTTGTGGTGGACTTGGTCATTTAGCGATTCAATATGCCAAGGCGATGGGTCTTAAAGTGTGTGCGATAGATATTGATGACGGTAAGCTTGAACACGCAACCTTACTTGGCGCCGATGCAGTCGTAAATGCTAAAACAGATAATGCAGCAGACACCGTCAAAGAAATAACGCAAGGTGGCGCCCATGGCGTACTGATTACGGCTCCTTCCCTACCAGCATTTGAGCAAGGGGTTAATATGACCCGTAAACACGGTACATGTGTTTTAGTTGGCTTACCGCCTGGTGAGTTTCCGACGCCATTATTTGATGTAGTAGCAAATTGCATCACTATTAAAGGATCATTTGTTGGGAACCGCAAAGATATGGCCGAAGCGCTCGCTTTTGCGGCACAAGGCAAAGTTAAGGCGGATATTGAATTACAGCCTTTAAGCGCTATTAATGAAATATTTGAAAGACTCGAACATGGCAAAGTACCATCTCGTGTAGTTATTGATTTTACACTTTAAACAGTAATAAATACGGTGGATTCATGTTAGTAAATAACATATTTCATCGTATCGCTAATTCCATAACGCCTAGATACATATTAATTCCTCTTCATGGCATTTAAATCGAGGTTCGACAATGAAAATTGGTGTTCCAAAAGAAATCCACACTGGCGAGCGACGAGTCGCGACGACCCCTGATGTAGTAAGTAAATTAACAAAGCTTGGTTTTGATGTTGTCATTGAAACTGGTGCAGGAATGGCGGCTAATTACGCCGATGATGCGTATGGTGAAGCTGGTTGTAAAATAGTTAACTCAGCACAAGATGTATGGGCACAGTCTGATATTGTACTAAAAGTACAAGCACCTGAAGGTGATGAAAATACATTACTAAAAAGCGGACAAACATTAATCTGTTTTTTATGGCCGGCACAAAACCCAGAGATGCTAAAAGATTTAACTCAGCGTGGTATCACCGCCATTGCAATAGATAGCATTCCTCGTATTTCTCGGGCACAAAAAATGGATGCCCGCAGCTCAATGGCCAACATATCAGGCTATCGTGCAATTGTAGAAGCAGCTCAACATTTTGGCCGGTTTTTTACCGGACAAATTACAGCGGCAGGAAGAGTTGCTCCCGCCAAGGTACTTGTAATTGGTGCCGGTGTTGCTGGTTTAGCCGCTATTGGGGCTGCAAAAAGTATGGGCGCAATTGTTCGCTCATTTGATACGCGTGCTGAAGTAAAAGAGCAAATTGAAAGCATGGACGCTGAGTTTTTAATGCTCGACTTTAAAGATGAAGACGGCTCAGGCGAAGGCGGTTACGCTAAAGTAATGAGCGATGAATTTATCGAAGCCGAAATGGCATTGTTTGCAGCGCAAGCTAAAGACGTTGATATAATTGTTACTACCGCACTCATACCCGGAAAACCAGCGCCTAAGTTGATCACCAGCGAGATGGTTGCATCAATGAAGAGCGGCAGCGTAATAGTCGATCTTGCAGCCGAACAAGGTGGAAACTGTGAATTAACAGTTCCGGGTAAGGTTGCCGTATGCCATGGTGTATCGATTATTGGTTACACCGATTTACCAAGTCGCCTTGCTGCACAATCGAGCCAATTATACAGTAATAACTTATACAACCTGTTAGCCGAAATGACCCCAGAAAAAGACGGCAAACTCTTTGTTGATATGACAAACGACGTTGTTTTAGGTGCAACTATATGTACTGAAGGAAAAACAACTTGGCCGCCACCAGCGCCCACACTATCTGCCCCCCCTAAAAAGGTTGCGGCTACACCTAAACCTAAACCCACTATTGTTGAGAAAAAGAAATCGGTATTTGGGCCTATAATTGGCGCCGCTATCGGTGCATTAGCATTGCTTGGGCTTGGTGGCGTTGCACCCGCTGATTTTATGTCTCATTTTACCGTTTTTGTCTTAGCCTGCTTTGTAGGTTATATGGTTATTTGGAGTGTATCGCCTGCACTACATACGCCTTTAATGAGTGTAACCAATGCCATTTCAAGCATTATTGTTATCGGTGCTTTAATTCAAATAAGCTCAACAGACGACACCATTAAATGGTTTGCCGTTTTTACCGTGTTAATTGCGAGTATTAATATTGTTGGCGGCTTTGCTGTAACACATCGCATGCTCAAAATGTTCCGTAAGTGAGGTTGTCATGATCAGTACTGGTATTGTAACCGTGGCATACATTGCTGCGATGGTTCTTTTTATTTTGGCTTTAAACGGCCTATCCAATCAAGAAACTGCCCGTAAAGGTAATTGGTATGGTATTTCAGGCATGGTTATTGCGCTTTTGGCGACTGTTTTAGGTGTTGTTACCAATAATTATATTGAGTTGATGATTGCATTATTAGTGGGTGGCAGTATTGGCTTACTTGTAGCAAAACGAGTGCAAATGACTGAAATTCCAGAGCTGATTGCTATTTTGCACAGTCTAGTCGGACTCGCGGCTATAATGGTTGGGTATGCTAACTTTGCGGATGCTTCTAGTCATTTTTCAGGAATTGATTTGACCATTCACGATATTGAAACCTATATAGGTGTTTTAATTGGTGCTATTACATTTTCAGGTTCAATTACCGCTTTTGGTAAATTATCTGGTCGAATAGGCAGTAAACCTTTAACACTACCAGGGCGACACATATTTAACCTTGTTTTATTAGTTGCTGTAGCGTGGCTTGGGCAGCAATTCGTTGTGCAGTCTGCTGTTGGTAACGGCATGTTCCCACTGATTATTATGATAGCGCTTGCTTTAGTTTTTGGTATTCATATGGTGATGGCAATTGGCGGTGCCGATATGCCGGTTGTTATATCTATGCTTAATAGTTATTCAGGCTGGGCCGCTGCCGCAACAGGCTTTATGCTAAATAACGATTTACTCATTGTAATTGGTGCATTAGTTGGTTCAAGCGGAGCTATTTTGAGCTATATAATGTGCAAAGCTATGAACCGAAATTTTTTATCAGTCATTGCCGGTGGATTCGGTAGTAGCAATGTAAAAGCTTTACCTGCAGGGGATCAAGAACAAGGTGAAGTACTAACAATCAGTGCAATCGAAACAGCAGAGCTGCTCATGAGCGCAAAAGAAGTAATGATTATTCCTGGATACGGAATGGCCGTTGCAAAAGCGCAGCAAATAGTCTCTGAACTCACAAGTAAATTACGTGAAAAAGACATTAACGTGCGCTTTGCAATACACCCTGTTGCAGGACGAATGCCTGGACAAATGAATGTATTATTAGCTGAAGCTAAAGTTCCTTACGACATTGTTTTTGAAATGGATGAAGTAAACGACGATTTTCCACAAGTTGATGTTTCACTTGTGATTGGTGCAAACGATATTGTAAACCCGTCAGCACTTGATGAACCAAATAGCCCTATCGCCGGCATGCCAGTACTTGAATGCTGGCATGGTAAAGCGTCTATCGTTTTAAAGCGCAGTATGGCAACTGGTTATGCTGGGGTACAAAATCCATTGTTTTTTAAAGATAATACACAAATGCTCTTTGGAGATGCCAAAGACACGTTAGTCGAAGTTGTTGCTGCACTATAAAAGTAACGTTGCAAAGCCGTGGAGGATTCCATGGCTTTGTTATTTTTGCATTACTTAGATTTTATATTTTTGAGATCCGCTTAATTGCCGTGATTATAACTAGTTAAACTACCTATTAAACCTTTGAGTCAAATTCTATTTTAAGTTATTCAAAACAGGCTCAAGCAACGGGAGATATTACGACAGGCATTTGATATATATAATTATTAAATCACTTTAATGGCTCAGCTATTTATTTAAACAGTGGATTATAGTTTCACGTAGATTTTGCGCTTTAATAGGCTTTGCAACATGGGCGTTCATGCCAATGGATAAGTATCGTGTAATATCATCTTTCATAACATTAGCTGTTAAAGCAATTATTGGAATATTTGCGATTGCTTTGTCACTATCGCTACGAATAATTTTACTCGCCTCAACCCCATCCATAATAGGCATATGAATATCCATCAAAATAATATCGTACGATTGTGATTTCACGGCTTGAATACATTCTAATCCATTGTCAACCAAGTAAATTTGAGCATCAGCCTTCTCTAGTATGTTTGTAACGATTAGTCTGTTGATCGAGTTATCTTCCGCAACCAATATTTTTATACCTGCCAGCGACTGTTCACTCACAGTATTTACTTTAGGCACCTCATTAAGAGGGGCTACTACTTTACTTTCAATCGCCTCATACAAAACACTCGTGTATACAGGTTTCTGCAAAATAGTTTTTATACTTACTTTTTTGGCTGCATTATTAAGTAAACTTTCGTCACTCATTATAAGCACAATCGTGTTGTTATAAAGTTGAGGGTTAATATTGAAAATGCGTATTAAAAAAGTTTCGCTACTCATTGATGGCATTGCCCAGTCGACAATAACAACTTTAAATTTCTCTTTATTGTGTTCAATAATATCAATAGCTTGTTTAGCAGATTGACAGGCCGTACATACTAGCCCCATAGCCGTTAGCTGATTTTCAATTACCTTAAGATCATCTTCATTATCATCTACAATTAATACCTCGAACGAATCAGTAAAAGTTAGGTCGGGAGTATTATCAATCAATGCTTGGTTATTCAATTTCACCTTAATCGAAGCTATAAATTCACTACCTACACCTTGAGTACTTTTTACCGTTATATCCCCACCCATCGATTGGCATAAACGCTTACTTATAGTTAAACCTAAACCTGTACCGCCAAACTTCCTGGTTGTAGAGCTGTCAGCTTGAGTAAAAGATTCAAATAAATCGGCAAGGCTTTGCTCAGCAATCCCAATACCGGAATCCTTAACAATGAAATACAAACAAACGCTCTTAGGATCAGCTAACGATCTTTTTGATTCTATTAATACCGATACAAAGCCGTGTGTAGTAAATTTAATTGCGTTAGAGCATAAATTTAGCAGTACTTGGTTTATTCGAACTACATCACCTATTAAATCGAGTTTAACCTCTTTACCAATGACAATATCAAATGTGATCCCTTTGCGTTGAGCTAGCTCATCAAAAGTTGCTTTGATGTAGTCAACAACCGAATTTACAGAAAAAGGAAATTCCTCAAGGTTAATATTTCCAGACTCAATTTTTGAAAAGTCTAAAATATCGTTAATAACTACAAGAAGTTGATCTGAAGAATATTTAATTTTATTTAAATAATGCTCATATTCTCCAGGCAAACCTTTTTCGAGCAAAATGTTGGTTAAGCCAATAATCCCACTCATAGGAGTTCTGATTTCATGACTCATATTTGCTAAAAATTCAGACTTAGCAGATGTCAGCTTTTCGGCCTCTTCTTTGGCTTGCAACAGTTCTTCAGTACGCTGTTCAACGCGAGACTCTAATCTTTGCTTTTCTTCATCAAGCTCTTTTAAAAGTTGAATGCGGCGTTGATTTAAAAACAATACGAAAACTAAAAAGCTGCTAAGAATAAAAATAATCGCAGTAGCGCTGTAAATTAATGTTTTATTTTGCTCAAAATAGGTTGGCTCGTAATAAGATATAATCGACTTTTCCGTCAAGCTTTGTGGAGCTATATCGAACTTGTTTAATTGACGCCAGTCGTAAGCGTAAACACTTAGCCCTTCACCACTGATTGCACTTAAGCTTTTATTTTCATTGTATAAAATTATCGAATCGGCAATACGTTCACCTATTTTTTCACCCGACAACACATACCCACCAACAACACCTGAGCCTAATAGTACCTCCCAATAACTAAAAATGGGCGCTGAACTTGCTTTAGCTAATCGCTCTACTAGCTGATAAGGGCTAAGGGATTTATTATCGTAATACCTGAAAATGGGTGTAAACAATATAATTGAATCATCTGGCGCATTTTTTACTCTAGTGAGTAGCTCTGGCATTGAAAGATCAAACCACTTCTCTACGTCTAAATACGAAAAGTCACGGTTAATAACCGAAAAGAGCCCTCGATAAAAGCTCATCCCAATATCGTTTTTTGTATCTAATATAACGATTAATTTTTTAGGCTTCATTAAATTAACAGCGCTTGCTGTTGCTTGCGCGTAATCTAATTTAGCTTGGATCACTGCTCCGTTAGTATTTTTAGGCAAACTGAATTGAGCGCCTGGTTCCAAATATATTCTTGGAGCATTTATAAAAAAGTCATCTAATTGCGATAAAAGTACTGCTGCAGAAGGAGACTGAGTAACAATGATATCGATGTGCTTATTTTTATATTTTTGTTTGAGGTAGTCCTTCATTAACTGTTTTTGATTTGCTTCATCGAATCGGTTTACATCCATATTTTCAACGAAGAGTTCATAACTAAAAGAACGTCCTATAAGTTTTTTACGCAGTCCAGAATCAACACTTTTGTGCCAAGGCATATCTTGGTTTGTTGAATTTATAAATAAAACATGAGTAACATTTGAAGAAGGTTGAGCGTTTGAAATTGGACTCACAAATTGAAAAACAAGAAATAAAAATAAGATATTAGTTTTCATGTTTCTCATTGTGTAATCAAGGTGAAAGTCCTTTAATGGTAAGTGTTAACGATATATATATCAATTAAATAAAATGTAAATACCACCATAATTTAACATGTTTACTAATACTATTTCATTTTATTGCTTAATGACGATATTCATTGATAGTTCTGGGTTGCCCTCACTACACAACTCGTATAAAAAAGCCCCGTTCATACGGGGCTTTTTTATAATAAATCTTTACACTGTAAAAGTTGGAAAACTAGAACGGGATATCGTCGTCAAAATCAATGGTTGGTTCCATTGGGTTTGATGCGCCACCTTGCGGAGCACTTTGTGGTTTAGGAGCGAAACCACCTTGCTGTTGTGGTGCACTTTTTTGCTGTGGTGCATAACCACCTTGCGGCTGATATTGATTACTTTGCTGCTGTGGTGCTGGAGCCGGTTTTGGTTGTGCTGCTGGTGCAGCTTGTTGCTGCGGATTATAGCCACTTTGCTGTGCGGCTTGGCCTTGGTTATTTTGACCGTAACCACCGCTTTGTTGACCACCTTGCGGCTGATTACCTTGGTAACCACCACCTTGTTGTCCACCTTGCGGCTGATTACCTTGGTAACCACCACTTTGCTGATCGCCACCACGTGCGCCTAACATTTGCATTTGACCAGTAAAGCCATCTACAACTATTTCTGTAGTGTATTTTTCTTGGCCTTGTTGATCGGTCCACTTACGTGTTTGAAGTTTACCTTCAACATAAATTTGTGAACCTTTACGACAATATTCACCAACAATTTCAGCTAATTTGCCAAAGAACACAACACGATGCCACTCAGTTTTATCAACCATTTGGCCAGTGTTTTTATCTTTATAGCTATCCGAAGTTGCTAAGGTAATATTTGCTACACCATTGCCGTTAGGCATATAACGAACTTCAGGATCTTGCCCTAAATTACCAACCAAAATTACTTTGTTCACACCGCGTGCCATGGAACCATCTCCTATAAATGTTAGATTAAACCAGCTACTTTACGCGCTTGGTCTAGGTCAAATTCTTTATCATTAATCTTTAAATAGCTGCGACTTTCATCGCGAACCACAGTTGCTTCTATTACGCCTGGTAAAGCAACTAACTGAGAAGCAAGTGTTTGAGCATGCTCTTCAGAATCTAATTTGGTCATTAAACTAATAACTTTACTTTTGGGTGGGACTTGCATTTTCCACGCAATAATAAGCCATATTAACCCAACAAGTGCCGCTGCCGCAAACACAGCTTGCGTCGTTGTAGTTTGTGCTACATAACCACCTAACATACCGCCTAAAAAGGCGCCTAAAAACTGACTAGATGAGTAGCCACCCATTGCTGAACCTTTTTGGCTTGCAGGTGCTATTCGCGATACAAGCGCAGGCATAGTGGCTTCTAAAAAGTTAAACGCCACAAAATAAAGCAGCATACACACAGCAATGCCTACTACACTATTAACCCATACCGACATTGCTAGCATACTAATAGTTAACAAGGCTACTGAGCCAATAAATGCTTGTTTTTCTTTCTCTTTTTTAATGGCTACAATCATTATTGGTACCATTAATAAAAATGCTAAAAATAGCACTGGAATATATAAATACCAGTGATGGTCGGCAACTAAGCCATCTTTAATTAATTGACTCGGCAGTACCACAAATATTGTGGTTAGCGTTAAGTGTAATAGCAATACACCTGCATTTAATCGTGCTAACTGAGGGTGCTTAATTAGTTTTTTAATGTCGCTAAAGCTTGCTAATGTATCGCCTTTGGGCGCTTTATTTACCGCATTTGGCACTAGCATAGTCACTATAAATATACCAAAAACAGCTAAAATAGCAGTCAACCAAAATACACCCGCAATACCCCACGAAGCTGCAACAATTGGCCCAAGTAGCATAGCAAAGGCAAAGCTCATTCCTATGCTCATACCAATAACGGCCATTACTTTTGGTCGTTGCTCATCGCGGCTTAAATCAGAAGCAAACGCGAGTAGTGCACTGGCTATTGCGCCCATACCTTGTAGAGCGCGGCCTACGGTAACCATTTGAATAGAGTCAGCTAATGCAGCAACTACAGAGCCAATAGCAAATACGACTAAGCCACCAACAATAACCTTTTTACGACCAATCTTATCGGATAATCGACCCATAGGTATTTGTAATACGGCTTGCGTTAAACCATACGCACCAATGGCAAAACCAATCCAAATAGGCGAAAAACCTTCAAGCGATTGTCCATAAATAGCCAATACAGGCATCAGCATAAACAAGCCGAGCATTCTAAATGCAAACACACTCGCCAGCGATACTGCGGCGCGTTTTTCTCGTGAATTAAGTGAAGATGCGGTCATTATCTGCGTGATCTTACTCTATGAAAAATTGAGGTTGGGATTCTACCATAAGCTTGGCAATAATTAATCGCCTATAAGTAAGGATTTTTCATTGATCAAGGATTAATATTGCTTCGTATTATGCGATACTGAGTAAATAATTTTGGTAATAAACGAGATAGCATGGAAAACATTGAAGTCCGAGGCGCCCGTACGCATAATTTAAAAGACATCAGCCTAACCATCCCACGTGATAAATTAATAGTTATTACTGGTCTATCTGGTTCGGGGAAGTCATCACTTGCATTTGATACACTTTATGCAGAAGGACAACGCCGGTATGTTGAATCACTTTCTGCGTATGCAAGACAATTTTTATCGCTTATGGAAAAGCCTGATGTAGATCACATCGAAGGCCTCTCTCCTGCAATTTCTATTGAGCAAAAATCAACGTCTCATAACCCACGATCCACTGTGGGTACTATTACCGAAATTTACGATTATTTACGACTTATGTTTGCCCGCGTTGGCGAACCACGATGCCCTACACATGATTTACCACTTGCTGCGCAAACCGTTAGTCAAATGGTAGATACTGTTTTGGCACTGCCTGAAGGCAGTAAGTTAATGCTGCTTGCGCCAATAGTAAAAGAGCGTAAAGGTGAGCATGTTAAGTTATTAGAGCAGCTATCAAGCCAAGGTTATATTCGCGCCCGTATAGACGGTGAAGTATGTGACTTGTCTGATCCACCAACACTTGAGCTTCATAAAAAACATACAATAGAAGTTGTTGTAGACAGATTTAAAGTAAAAGATGGCTTACAACAACGCTTAGCAGAATCGTTTGAAACTGCGCTTGAAATGTCTAATGGCGTTGCACATGTAGCATACATGGATGATAGCAGCGCTGAAGAAATTCTATTCTCAGCAAACTTTGCCTGCCCTACTTGTGGCTATGCAATGACTGAGCTAGAACCGCGTTTGTTTTCGTTTAATAACCCTGCTGGTGCGTGCCAAACCTGTGATGGTTTAGGTATACGTCAATATTTTGATCCTAATCGCGTAGTGCATAACCCAGAGTTAAGTCTTGCTGGCGGTGCAATTAAAGGCTGGGATAAACGCAGCTTTTATTACTATCAAATGCTACAAGCCGTTGCTGAGCATTATAGTTTTGATTTAGATGTGCCTTATCAAGATTTAGACAGCGACTCGAAAAAAATTATTTTAGATGGCTCTGGTAGCACTAAAATTGCGTTTAATTACCGTAACGACCGTGGCGATTTAATTACGCGTAATCACGAGTTTGAAGGCGTTTTAAACAACATGAATCGCCGCTACCGCGAGACAGAGTCAAACTCTGTACGCGAAGAGCTTGCTAAATACCAAACAAGCCAAGCATGTCCTAGCTGTAATGGCTCGCGTTTACGCGAAGAATCTCGAAATGTATTTATTGGGCAAACCAACTTACCTGCAATCACGTGCATGAGTATTGGTGAAGCTATGGAGTTTTTTGAAGGGTTAACGCTAACCGGACAAAAAGGCCAAATAGCTGAAAAAATACTAAAAGAAATTCGCGACCGTTTATCGTTTTTAATTAACGTTGGCCTAAATTACTTATCACTTGAACGTAGCGCCGACACACTATCAGGTGGTGAGGCTCAGCGTATCCGCTTAGCCAGTCAAATTGGTGCCGGTCTTGTAGGTGTAATGTACGTACTAGATGAGCCATCTATTGGATTACATCAACGCGATAACGACCGTTTATTACAAACATTGGTACATTTACGCGACTTAGGTAACACCGTTATTGTGGTAGAGCACGATGAAGATGCTATTCGTGCCGCTGACCATATTATTGATATTGGCCCAGGCGCGGGTGTTCATGGTGGGCATATTATTGCTCAAGGAACACGCGACGATATTTTAGCAAGCAAAGAGTCTGTTACGGGCCAGTTTTTATCAGGCGTACGTAGAATAGAAATACCAAAAGAACGTCATCCAACGAACGACAAGTGGCTAGAGCTATTTGGCGCAACGGGTAATAATCTTAAAAATGTAGATCTAAAAATCCCATTTGGTTTAATGACTTGTGTGACAGGTGTATCGGGCTCGGGTAAATCAACGCTAATAAACGACACTTTGTTTAAACTTGCTCATACAGAGTTAAATGGCGCAACAACTGCCGAAGCGGCACCATATAAATCAATTAGTGGTTTAGATCATTTTGATAAAGTGATCGATATTGATCAAAGCCCGATTGGTCGTACTCCGCGTTCAAACCCGGCAACCTACACAGGTATATTTACCGGCATTCGTGAGTTATTTGCAGGCACACAAGAAGCGCGCTCACGTGGCTACAAAGTAGGTCGCTTTAGCTTTAACGTTAAAGGCGGACGCTGTGAAGCTTGCCAAGGTGACGGCTTAATTAAAGTTGAAATGCACTTTTTACCTGATGTGTATGTACCGTGTGATGTATGTAAGAGTAAACGCTATAACCGCGAAACCCTCGAAGTACAATACAAAGGTAAAAACATACACCAAGTGCTTGAGATGACTGTTGAAGACGCTCATGACTACTTTGATAAAATACCGGCTATTGCGCGTAAGCTTAAAACGCTGATGGACGTTGGTTTGTCGTATGTTCGTTTAGGTCAAGCCGCTACTACTCTCTCTGGTGGTGAGGCGCAACGTGTAAAACTAGCGCGCGAGCTATCAAAGCGTGATACAGGTAAAACGCTCTACATATTAGATGAGCCAACAACAGGCTTACACTTTGCTGATATTGAACAGCTGCTTGTTGTGCTTCATCGCTTGCGCGATCACGGCAATACAATTGTTGTTATTGAGCACAACCTTGATGTAATTAAAACAGCAGATTGGGTTATCGATTTAGGACCTGAAGGCGGTGCTGGCGGTGGTGAAATACTCATTGCCGGTACACCAGAAGAAGTAGCCGAATGTGAGCGTTCACATACTGGGCATTACTTAAAACCTCTATTAAATAAATAGAGGTTTAGTTGTGAAAAATCAATCGGCATTAAGGTTATTTAACTGTCGAGATTACATTTGATTAAAAATAGCGAGAAGACTCACTTCTCGCTATTTTTTTGCTCTAACTTTTCTTTTATCAACATAATACCAATCCGCAATAATACTTAATCATTTTGCGGGGCTAAACGTGTCGCTACCTGTGTTAAAAAATTCTCATTTAGAGCAACTAAATAGCGAATTTTTTGCCTAGCTATCAACACGTTTTTCCATCCTCAAAATAGATCACTTAATTAAGCGAATTGGTATAACAATCGAAAATGTTATTAAAGAAAAACAACACACTGCTACAAACTTAATCTAAAAAGATAGACACGCCCTAGTCGTTCCAACTTATCTGTATTATTTGCATGTCTTTATATTTCGATTCTGTAAATAAAATCTGATTGTTATTACTAATAAAAAATGCGATGGGTTTAAAATCCACGTGCACATCTTTTACTGTTTTATCTTCTAAATTAAGCCTAGCAACTCTTGAAATTGCATCAGAGTAGTAAAGGTAATTACCATTAATGGCAAAAACTTGTGCTTGTCGCGCGTCTTTAGGCAATTCCCAACTCTGTTTATTTGATAATTTAATTAACTGATTATTAGTAATTGCATAATTAGTACCGTCAGCGCCTGAAATTAATTTGTTGGCTTTAACATCCTCTAATATAGTTGTGTCTCGGGTTAATAAATTAAACTGAGCAAATAGATTTTCTGAACCACTTCGCTCTAAATAAATTATACTTTCATTATCTTTAGACCATACATAGCTTAGTATTTTTCGCCCTTCAAACTCAGCTATGGTATAGAGTTTGTTCGACATAACGTCAAAAAATGCAATATCACTATTAACTCTTAATAAAACACGATCTTGCTTACTCGATACCCTTAGTCCGCCAATAGCAAAGGTAGATTTACCTTCATAAGTAAAGTTACTAAGTTGCTTTGTAAGTCCATTTTGAGATAACCACAACTGACTGCTACCAGAGCGCTCGGATACAAAAATATGCGCTGGCCCTTTCTCATTAATGACTTCTGCAATGATGTAGTCGTCTTCATCACTTTTGTAGAGTGCTTCATACTCAGGAGTATCGCTAAAAAGATTAGTCGCTTTAATTAACGAAAATGTTTGTGTTTTATTTGCTGAGTAAAAAAGGCTATTAGCAGATTGAACTGCAATATAATAAGGTGAAATTGCTGGGGTAACCGTTAGTGTGCGTTTAATAATATTATTTTCATCAAACACAATGGTTGAAAGATCAGAGTCTTCAAAAACAATCACGCCTTTATCGTCTGCAAGCCAATCAAACGCGAAGCTAATTATGCTTTTCTTTGCTTTAAATAACCGCTTGGTTTCATGGGTCTCAAAGTTGTAGCTAAATACAGAAAAAGGCTTACCCTTTTGACTAAGTACATATGCTATTTTACTACCAGAATGAGATAAACGAGGCATGATTACGCCATACATGACGCCTGGTGGTGGGATCACTATGAATTCTTTTTTAAGTTCTAAATCATATTTATATAAACCTGAACCCTCATGCTCATTTTTATATTCGGTGTAATAAATATGCTCACCACTTTCGTCTACTTGCGCATAACCTGTGTATCTAAGGTCGCACTTTTTAATTAATGTAGCCTTTCCTATAACAGGAAACTGGCTTAAATCAACCAGTACCATTTCACACTTTTGCTGCTTTAAGTTTGTCGCTTGTAACAACACAGAGTGCTGATTTAACTGCCACGATAAAATGGATACTTGAAAGCCAGGATAGGTAATTTCAACTTCCCTTTGATCAGATAGTCGTTTTACAAATGCATGCATTACGTCATTTTCAGGTTCAACATTTGTATAAGCTAAATATTGTTTATCTGAGGACATCTCAGGATGAACCTCACTGCCTATATTCCACGTGCTTGCTACCTTATTAACCGTGATCTGTTTAATCTTTTCACTAGAAGGTGTATTAATAAAAAACAACCCAAACCATACTAAAAAGCACAGGCAAATAATGGCGAATAAAGAATAAATCAAAAACTTTTTACTATTCGTTCTTTGAACTGGTTGCGAAATAGTTGCAGTAGCTATCTCTTCATTTTTGGCAGAAATACCCGGTGAGTCAGGCAAAATGTTTGCAGGCTCTTTCGAAACGTTTGCTTGCGTTAAACGCTCAGGTATTACCGTTAGGCTATATCCTTTACGGTAATGCGTTTTTAAAAGCGGCGCTTTTTCAATTGGGTGGGCAAGCTGCTTTCTTAACTCTGAGATTGCACGGTTAATCGCATTATCGTCAACAAAGCTTTGTTGCCACACACTCTCAATAATCTCTTGGCGGGAAACGATTTGTTGAGGCTTATCTATAAAGTGGAGTAATAACTTTACTAAAAGTGGATCTAATTCCCTTTCTAAATGGTTTGAAGTAATCACACAGCGATTACTAATAAATTGCCAAGGTCCGATTTGATAATTCATAGTCTTTACGTATTTTTATTTTTATTTTTATTTTTATAAACCGTATCACATCTACACTTTCTTTTATAGAAAAAGCATTTTAAACCTTATATTAGCATTATAAGGTTTAAAGCTAACATACTAAATTTAAACAATTATTTAGCTTTAAAACCTTATCTATTAATTGCTCATAACTAGATAAGCGACTCTTAATAAATTCAGCGATATTCTTTAAACCGTCATCAACAAGCAGCTTAGTAAAAAATCATTTGTGATTCTAAATTGGCTGCAGCAAAAAATATAAAAGGTTTAATTATGAACAGCACAATGAAAAAAGTACTACCGGCTTTACTACTAGCAACTGCTTTTAATACTACTTCAGTTATTGCAGCTGACACTAAACAAAACACCGTTCAAAATAATTTTGAGAAATGCATGATTGGTGAAAGCATAAAGGCAATTAACCCTGTTAATCAAAAACTACAAAAAACAAACAAAATAGACGCTTCTGAGTCTTTAAAAAGTAATGTTGATAAGCAGACATTACTTTCTTCAATAGATAAAAAAATATCAGCTGAGCTTGACTCTTCAATGAGCAAAATAAACTCGCAAATTGATAAAAATCTTTCAAAGGTAACATCGTCAATCACTACATATTTCAGCAATGTGTTATCGAACTAAAAACAATAAAATTAAAAGTTACATTAAGGAATTATCATGAAAAAGTTCACAAAAAAATTAGTATCTGCCAGCGTATTAATTAGTTGCAGCCTTTTAGCAAATACAGCACAGGCTCAAAGCTCTGTATGGCAAGTAAGCAATGGTAATGACTCACTATTTATTGGCGGTACAGTTCACATACTACCTAAAGCTGAAATGCCACTACCCGCTGAGTTTAACCATGCTTATGAACAAGCAGATACAATTATTTTAGAAGCACCGTTACCTGACCCAGCCGACACCAATGCACAAATGCAAATGTTAGGTGCGCTATCGTATACAAATAACGAAACGTTGAGTCAAAAGCTAGAACCCGAGATTAAGGCTTTACTTGAAAATAAGCTTAGCGAGTTTGGCGCTAACCTAGCTAAGTTAGACGGTTTTCGCCCTGCTATGGTTAGTATTGTCTTAATGTCGATGGAGCTTCAAAAGCAAAATTTAATGGGTGAAGGGGTTGATGCTTACTTTACTAAAAAAGCGACTGAAGATAACAAAACAAAAAATTACTTAGAAACAATCGAATTTCAGTTAGAGTTTTTTAAAACAATGGGTCAAGGCAACGAAAACGATTTCATTAAACGTAACTTAGCCGAGCTTCACAACTATGGCGATATGTTTAAAGGACTTTTAGCTGCCTGGCGCAAAGGTGATACAGACACACTGAATAAAGTGGCACTTGAAGATATGCAGCAAAATGATCCGAATAGCTATAAACAAATCATTACAGATAGAAATAATGATTGGTTACCAAAAGTAGAAGCCATGTTTAACAACGACAAAAATGAGTTTGTACTTGTTGGAGTTGCCCACCTTGCAGGACAAGATAGTTTACTTACCTTACTTGAAAACAAGGGCTATAAAGTTTCTCTAGTTGATATTGATAGCACGGCAGATATAACAGTAAGAGGGGCTGAATAATGGATAAAACAGATAAACTAGCGATATCGCTACTGTTTCTATTTGGGTCTATCATGTTGATATGTGCTATATAAAAAATGCCGCTAACAAGCGGCATTTTTTTATTTTAATAAACTTACCCGCGAGGAATAAAACCAAGCGCATCGTATACCGATTTCAATGTTTTCTCAGCACGTACACTTGCTTTTTCAGCACCTGATTTCATTATGCTATTAAGTAGGTTTTGATCTTCTCTGATCTCTTTAAAACGGGCTTGAATTGGCTCAATCATATTTACAACTGCATCTGCTGTATCTTTCTTTAAATGGCCATACATTTTATCTTCATACTCAGGAACTAGGTCTTCTATTGAGCGCTTAGTTGCAACACTCAATAAAGTAAGCAAGTTTGATACACCAGGCTTTTCTGTGCGATCAAAATAAATACGTGCTTGTTCATCTGAATCAGTTACTGCTTTTTTAAGCTTTTTCACAATTTGCTTTGGCTCATCTAATAACATGATATAACCATTTGGGTTTTCGTCAGACTTAGACATCTTTTTAAGTGGGTCTTGCAAGCTCATTACGCGTGCACCAAACTCAGGAATGTACGGCTCTGGTAATTTAAATACGTCGCCGTATAAATTATTAAAGCGTGTGGCTATATCGCGAGTCAGCTCTAAGTGTTGCTTTTGATCTTCACCAACGGGTACTTGATCAGCTTGGTATAATAAAATATCCGCAGCTTGCAATACCGGATATGAAAATAAGCCCACGTTTACGTTATTTGCATGCTTAGATGACTTGTCTTTAAACTGAGTCATTCGATTAAGCTCACCCATTTGCGCGTAACAATTTAATACCCACGCTAACTGTGCGTGCTCAGGTACTTGTGATTGTACAAATAACGCAGATTTTTCAGGATCAATGCCACATGCCGCGTAAAGAGCAATACCATCCAACACTCGAGAGCGCAGTAACTCAGGCTCTTGGCGAACCGTAATAGCGTGTAAGTCTACTAACATAAAGAAACTTTCGTGGTCTTCCTGTAACTTTAGCCACTGGTTAATAGCGCCAACATAGTTGCCTATTGTCATACCACCGGTTGGCTGAATGCCGCTTAAAACTACTGGTTTACTCATGATTTTCCTTTATTTTGCTTAATTAATAATATTTAACGCTGCGTTAGAACAGGTATTATATCTAAGAAGTGATCGCATAGGTACTGTGGATTATAATCCTCAAGATTTTCACCTTGGTTATAGCCATAACTAAGTGCAATTACGTCTATATTAGCGGCTTTAGCTGCAAGTATATCGCTTTTAGAATCACCTATCATTATTGCTTTATTAGGCTCTGCATTTAGTTTTTTGCAGGCAAATAGCAATGGCTCTGGCGATGGTTTTTTTGCCATGTCGTCACCGCATACAATCACATCAAAATGACTCGTTAGTGCCAGTTTATCAAGTAGTTTTTCTGTGAATATTCGAGACTTATTAGTGATTAATGCTTTAGGCATACCACGAAGTGCTGCAAGCCCGGTTTCTACATGTTGGTACAAAACACTATACTCACCAACTTGTTGTTCATAGTGCTTATAAAACTGTAATATTGCTTTACTACTAAGTGACTCATCTAGATGTGCACTCACTTGCATATCGCCACTCAAAGCGCGTTTAACGAGGACTTCAACCCCATTACCGACCCAGCTTTCAACCAAGCGTTGACTAACAATAGGGAAAGCAAGACTGCTCAAGGTTAAATTAATAGCAATATACAAGTCGTAAACGCTATCAACCAAAGTACCATCTAAATCAAATAAGGCGACGTCGTACTTCATTATTTTACACTTCCAAGCTGTTTACGCATTTGGTCAATCACAACCTTGTAATCTGGTTGATTAAAAATAGCTGAGCCTGCAACAAACATATCAGCACCCGCTTGTGCTGCTGCAGCAATATTATCGACTTTAATACCCCCATCAACCTCTAAGCGAATATCTCGGCCTGACTCAATAATACGCTGTTTTGCTTGGCGTAATTTTTCAAGCGTATGAGGTATAAAGCTTTGCCCGCCAAAACCTGGGTTAACCGACATAAGTAAAATGGTATCTAGCTTATCTATAACATGGTCCAAATAACTTAGGCTTGTTGCTGGGTTAAAGACTAAGCCTGCTTTACAGCCGTGATCTTTTATTAACTGTATTGTACGATCGACGTGCTCACTGGCTTCAGGATGAAAAGTAATAATTGATGCGCCTGCCTCTGCAAACAATGGAATAAGACTATCTACAGGCTTAACCATTAAATGTACGTCGATAGGTGCTGTAATGCCGTAATCTCTGAGTGCTTTACACACCATAGGACCAATTGTGAGATTAGGTACATAGTGATTATCCATTACATCAAAGTGAACCACGTCAGCGCCCGCTTCGAGTACTTTATCAACATCTTCGCCTAGTTTTGCAAAATCAGCAGACAAAATAGAAGGGGCTATTAAATATTTTTGCTCTGGGTTAAACATGATTAACTCCATCAATAAATAGTGTATTGCGTTAATGTAACTTAATTGAAGATGTTACCCAAGTAATATGGCTTAATAGCCCCTATTTCAGGTAACTTTAAGTTTGATTTTTAATCAATATTTGCTATGATTAAAAAAGTAACAAATTATTGGATTTCATCATGCGTGCTTTTAAAACTGGGATATTAATTGCGTCGGCATTACTGCTTATCGGGGCGTTTAGCTTTGGTTCAAGCTCTGAGCAAGAATTAAGCTCAGTAGGTAATTGTCATAATACACAAGTGGTAAGTGCTCAAAACACATTAACTACAATCACGTGTATTAAAGCTGAAGAAGAGTCATCGTGGTTTTCGTGGTTAACTGGCGATAGCCGTAGTGCTCAGTTTCATTACCTCGATTTACTAGAGCTACTTACTAGCTCTGATGATTCTAAAAACACTCCATCTTTAAAACCTTTATTTTAAATAATGCTGCAATTTTTTAGTGCGTTGCAAAGTGTGCTAGCAGCATTTTTTGGTGTTCAATCTGAAAATAAACGCCAAGTCGATTTTAAACAACACTCTCCTATCTCTATCATCCTAATTGCGATTGTACTATTTATTGCTTTTGTTATCGCAATTTACGCAGTGGTTGCTTGGGTGCTAAATACATAGCCATCAACTCGTCAACTTTATTTCTAGAGCCACCTTTGGGGCTAATAGTGCGCTTTACTTGAATTTGATCAAGTGATGCTTGGCTATAAATTTTTCGAGTCCATACGGTATCGTGATTAGAGATAAGCACTGGTGTATCATTTTCAAAGGCAGCCTTCTCAGCCAGATTAGCCAAATTAGCCTGATCATCTAAATTAAACCCCCCTTTAGCGTAAGACGTAAAAGAAGCTGTTTTACTTAATGGTACATAAGGTGGGTCGCAATAAATAACTGCATTGTTAGGCACTAACTTAAAAACGTCATCGTAATCTAAACAGGTGAAGGTTGCTTTTTGTGCTTTTTCAGCAAAAAAATACATTTCTTTTTCAGGAAAGTAAGGCTTTTTATATTTACCAAAAGGCACATTAAAAATACCTTTTAAATTATACCTACAAAGTCCGTTGTAACCATGGCGGTTCATGTATAAAAACAATATTGAACGTTCATATACATCACGACTTTGATTAAACTGCACACGATATTCGTAATAAGCATCTGCGTGATTATTCAAATCTACAAATAACTTTTTAGCGTCACTAATCAGCTCATCTGGAGAGCTTTTTAGCTCTTTGTATAAGTTAATTAAGTCTGCATTTATATCGTTGAGAATATAGTGTTTAAAGTCACTATTTAAAAACACAGAGCCTGCACCAACAAAAGGTTCAACCAACGTATCAGCATGCTTGCTAGCTTGGTTTAATCGCGCATTAATATTTTCAACTAGGCTGTATTTTCCGCCGGCCCATTTAAGGAAGGCTCTACTCTTTTGCTGCATTGGCTCTTTACTTCAATCTGGTGTTGCGCGATTTTACACTAAAGCAGTGTGTTTTACTGATCAACGAGTGCTATTTCTTGCTTTATTTTACTAATTTTTTTATAGAAAGGTTTATTTTTTCTAACCTCAGCAGATAAAGTATCCATTGCTGATTTTGCTTCGTTTATACTTTCAAAACTGCCAAATGTAACAACCCACCATATTTTATTATTTCGCTTTGTTTGGTAAGTATGAGTTTGCTGCTGTAGATTGAATTGAGCAATAAAATTATCGCTAACTTCCTGCTGAGTTACGGCTAATAATTGAATAACACTATTTGTATCTATTTGCTGCATGTACCATATATTATCTTGGCTGATCTGAGTTTGCTCTACTGTATTTACTTTTAGAGCTTTAGATTTAACGTCACTTGATACACTGCTTTTATTATTAGTACTATCATCAACATCATTGTCTAATACGTTAACGGTATTCGTAGGTTCGGTAAGGCTTTGCATTATGGCAGGCACATCATTAATGTGTACACGCTCTGCTTTAATATCTGGCTCAACAACTTTGGGGTCATTTAAGTTAATTATTGAGTCATTTTTCTTTATAGCCGGCTCACTTACTTGCTCTATAGATATTGCTGTATTTATTACTTGTGTTTCTTCTTGCTGATAATACTGTTGCCACCACTGTGTCATATCCGACTTATAAAGCAGACCAATAATTAAAAACATAATCAGCAACATCAAAATCAATAAGTGTAATCGCCAAGACACTTTGTCTTTTACAATAATATCGGCTATGTGCTCACTAGGTTGCCAAGCAAGCAATAAGCTGGGATTACCGTGAGCCTCAGCTAAAAAAGTACTAAATACAGGGTCTTCATCATAGGGTAAGTCTGTAAAGTACCACTGCAATAACATCTTGCTTTCTCGAAGCGTTAGCGGCTCCAAATAAATTTCAACAGCGTTATTTAAAGCCAGTTTAGACTGTGAAGCTATTATAATATATAGCGTATTTGGGCTGTTTTTAGAAAGTAACTCAAGCTCAATTAACATCTCATCAGATAATTGCCTACCGCCATCAAGTACCCATAAACATGGCCCGCATGGTTGCTGCTGCAGTAATTGGTAATAGTTTTCAGGTAAACTTAAGTTATGATCAATCAGGGGAGAGTTAAAGCTTTGCTCTAATAACTCACTCATTAGCTGAGCGTCAGTCATTTGTGCACTTACTTGCACAAAGGCTTTATTAAAGTCGTTGTATTTATCTGTAATGAAGGTTTCGAGCATATAACTTTTACCTAGCCCAGAAGTGCCAAGTAAAACAATTAAATTTTGCCCGTACTCAAATTGCAGTGCGATTCTATCCACCAAAGCCGCACGGCTTGGTAAAATTTGTGACTGCATTTACTGCTCGATTAAGTCTCTAACTTGATCATCAGATACATTATCAACTAATGCACACTGGCCAAATTGGGTAGGTAGAATAAAGCGGATAGTGCCTTTTTTATTCTTTTTGTCTTTACGCATATGCGTTAAAAACTGCTCGCTAGTCATTTGCTTTGGAATTTCTGTTGGTAAATTATATAGCTCAAGCAGCTTAATAATTCGATCAACTTCATCTGCGCTTAAATCTTGGCGTGTCTTGGCAAGTTTAGCTGCTAATACCATTCCTGTTGCAACAGCTTCGCCGTGTAACCAAACGCCATAACCCATCTGTGCCTCAATTGCATGGGCAAATGTATGGCCTAAGTTTAACAAAGCCCGTAAGCCATGTTCTTTTTCATCTTGAGCAACTATAAGCGCTTTTATTTCACAACATCTAAAAATGATATGCTGTAAGCATGCTTCATCTAGTTGCTGTAAATTAGTCACATTTCGCTCTAAATAGGCAAATAATTCGGTATCGTAAATCAGACCATACTTAATTACCTCAGCCATACCTGCTGCAAACTCTCGTGCAGGTAGAGTGTGTAATGTTTGCGTATCAATAAAAACCGCTTGAGGCTGATAAAATGCCCCTATCATATTTTTACCTAACGGATGATTTACTGCCGTTTTTCCACCTACCGATGAATCAACCTGTGAAAGCACTGTCGTTGGTATTTGAATAAACGGTACGCCGCGCTGATAACAAGCCGCTACAAAACCAGTTAGGTCACCTACAACACCGCCACCTAACGCAATTAAACACGTATCTCGGCCACAGTTATTTTGTAGTAAAAATGCTGATATTTTTTCAAACCATTCCAGTGATTTATATTGCTCACCGTCAGGAATAATAAAAGATAGCGGATTTAGATCAGCTAATGAATCAAGTAACCTTTGCAAATATAAAGGCGCTATTGTGTCATTAGTAATGATGATAGGCCGACAATCACCAATGTGGTGAACCAGGCGGCCATTATCTTGAAGTGCAGATTGCCCAATATAAATAGGATAACTTCGCTCGTCCAAATTAACAGTTAATTTAAGCATGCTTGGCTATTCCTTTATTATTGGTTTTTAAAAATCTAATTTCTCGATGATTTGGTTAGCAACAACTTTAGCGCTTTGCTCATCGGTACGTACAACAAAATCAGCAACTTCTTTGTATAGTGGCTCGCGTTCTTCTGCTAAGCGCTCTAGTACGTTACGAGGTGCTTCTTCAGTTTGCAGTAATGGGCGACGCTTGTCGCGTTGCGTGCGTGCAACTTGCTTCTCTATAGGTGTCTCTAGGTATACAACGATACCTCGAGCCGAAAGCTTGTTTCGAACTTCTTTGCTCATTACTGAACCACCACCGGTAGCAAGTACAATACCTTGCATCTCGGTTAAATCGCCAATAACAGACTCTTCTCGAAGTCTAAAGCCTTCTTCACCTTCAAGATCGAATACCCATGCAATATCTGCACCTGTGCGGCGTTCGATTTCTTGATCAGAATCAACAAATTCAAGGTGTAATTGGTCAGCGATGTGACGACCAATCGTGCTTTTGCCAGCCCCCATGGGGCCAACTAGAAATATATTACGTTTCTCAGCCATATCTTTTAGTACAAACAAACTCTAAAATTTGAAATAAAACCCCGCCTAACGACCTGGCCCCAAAATTAAGGAGGGGATTATCTCAGTAATTGCGGGGGTATTTCAAGTCAATTAGCATAAAAAGCCATATAACGAGCAATTAATCTAAATAATCACCCGTTGGTTAACATAAAACCACTGTATTTTAATCAATTTGTATTTTTGGTGTCACAAAAATAAGTAATTCACGCTTTTCATTAAACTCACTTGTGGTTTTAAATAGTCTTCCTACGTAAGGAATGTCACCTAAAATTGGCACTTTACTCGTAGTATTAATGATCTGCTGCTGGAAAATACCACCGAGTACTACGGTTTGTCCATTCTCAACTAACACTTGAGTTTGAATCTCTTGGGTATCAATAGACACTGCTTCACCTGTTCCCGTTTGTACAGTATCACCACGAGTATCTTGAGTAATAATTAAGTCTAGAATTACTTTATTATCAGGTGTGATATGAGGTGTTACTTCTAAGCTTAGTACCGCTTTTTTAAAGCTTACAGTAGTAGCACCACTTGAAGCTGACTCAGTGTAAGGGATTTCAGTACCTTGCTCTATTCGCGCTTTTTGCTGATTAGCCGCTATGATACGCGGGCTAGCAATAATTTCGCCTTTATTCTCTTCTTCAAGAGCACTTAGTTCTAAATCAATCAGCGTACCGTTAGCCAGCTTTGCTATGTGTAAGCCAATGCTAGCCGCAGGGTTAGTAATAGGTAAATTTACATTTAATCGGTCTGAAATACTTGGTGCATTTGAAGTAGATGTCGCATTATAAATACCTTCTGCGCCTTCAAGGGAGCCTGAAATACCAACACTACTGCCTTGATCACTAAAGCCCCAGCGTACGCCTAAGTCTTCAGTAACGTTATCGCGCACAGTTACCATTCGAGATTCAATTACAACCTGCTGTACCGGAATATCGAGCGTTTCTATCATCCGGCGAATGTTTTCTATACTCTTTACAGTATCTTTTACTAATAAGGTATTTGTACGCTGATCAACCGAAACACTACCACGGGCAGTTATGATGCTGTTTGTATCTGTTTTTAATAAGTCAGCAAAATTTTCGGCTTTAGCATAGTTTAATCGAATGTATTCACTATAGAGTGGCTCTAAGTCTTCAACTTGCTGTTTAGCTTTTAAATCTTTGGCTTCACGTGCCGCAAGCTCCTCTGCAGGCGCTACCATTAAAATAGAGCCATCCATGCGTTTGTCTAGCCCTTTAATACGCAGTACTACGTCAAGCGCTTGATCCCATGGTACGCCATCTAAACGCAGTGTTATATTACCTGTCACTGAATCACTGGTTACTAAGTTAAAATCGTTATAACCCGCAATAATTTGTAGTGCTGCTCGCACAGAGATATCTTGAAAATTTAAGGTCATAGGGCGACCTTGATACTCAACTCCACCATCTAAATAGGCGTTTTGCGTTTCATCTTTTTCTACCGTCAGCGTTAAAATATTATCTATTTGCTGATACGTAAATGTAAACTGAGCATTTGGCTCAATAACGACACGACTTAATCCGTCTTCTTTAAAAGTCTCGATATTACTTACAACAGTACCAAAATCTAATACATCTAATTCATAAAGTAGGTCATCTAAAATATCGGTGTGATGAAAGTCAGCGTAAATTTTCCCGCCACTTTCATGGACTTCAATTGCAGCTTGAGTGTCTTGTAGAAATACGAGTACTTTCGCCTCGCCCTTTTCACCACGTCTAAAATCAATTGATTGGATACGGTTGATGTAATTTCCACTTACGTCACCTGAGTCCATCGCTACATCTTCATTTTCAGATTCTGTAAGAGGATTATCAGACACGCGTATTGATACTAAGTTGTTATGAACTTCAGTTTCATAAATTTTTAATCTATCTAAGTTTACCGTTACCTTTAAACCACTGTTAGTTAAAACATTAGTAACACTGCTAATTCCAGCTTGATTAACTTCAACATCATTTAAACCAACCTCTAACTCTGCGGTATCAAAAAACATTTCGATTCGGGCTGGGCTATTAAACACCTGAACTTTTGGCTCAAGCGTTAACTCTTCATCAAAAACAAGCTGTAACTCAGTTTCGCCTTTAAGTAATGGATTATAACGAACATCATAAAGTAACGGCCCTGCAACGGCTGAATTTACAGTGACTAAAGCAACAGCAGCCAGTAATGTTCGTGAAATACGATGAAGCCAAAGTACATCCTTATGCATGCTATTTTTACCTTTTTTATTATTAATTTGCGCCATCTGTTGCCGCCTCTAACATTTCTAATTTAGTCAAGCGCTCTTTCCAACAGCCAGACCCATCAGGGATTAATTCCACTAACTCTATATAGTCGTTACTTACTGTTTTTACTTTGCCATCATAACTACCAAGGTAATTCCCTACCGTTACACGATGCAAAGTAGCGTCAGCTGCTGTTATTAATGCCCATATTTGTCCACTAGAACCAATTGTGCCTTTCATTGCTAAGTTATCTAGCGGGTATTTTTCTAACGGTTCGCGGCGACGCTCTTGATCTGGGTGCAAACAGTTTTTTACTTGCGTTAATTTATTTTGGATTATCTCAGGCTGAGGCGCTACAAACGGGCTACGTAGCTGACCAGCACTGTACTCAAATATTTCAAACTTTGTCAGCTCAGGAATTGATTCAACCTTTGGTGTTGTGCTTGCTTTTACCTGATCAATAAATTCTTTTTGCTCAGACGTATCATCATTACAACCACTCAAAACAAACACCATTACTACAGGTACTACGCGAAGGAGCTTCATTTTTTAACCCCTTCTTCATAACGATATGTTTTCGCAACAACACCAAATGTTAACTGTTTATCGCCCGATGATAAAATAGAAAAGTCATGTAAGCTTACAATTCGTGGTAACTGAGCTACTTTACCCACAAACTCACCAAATTCATGGTAGGTTCCTATCACTTCTATTTTAATCGGTAATTCAGTATAAAATTCTTTCTCGACTTCTGGTAACCAACCTATTTTTAAAAAAGTCAGACCACTTGTTGTGCCAACATACGACAAATCATCAAGTAAACCAGGGGTTTCGTTAGAGGTAGGTAAACGTTTTAATAATTGTGAAAACTTATCTTCCATTTCAATCATTTGTTGACGGTAGATCTCAAGCTTACTCGCGACTGCGTATTTAGTACGATAAGTAGTGCGTAACTCGACCTCTTTCGCAACTGCACTGTGGTAACTATCAATTTCATCAGAAACTAATAGGCTATAACTAAAAAACAATACAAGTCCGGCAACAAACGTACAGCAAATTGCTTTAACTGCAATAGGCCAATCGCCAATGTTATCGAGCTCTATTTCATTCCAATCAATTTCACTCAGTGCTTTAAAATCAAGGCTCATCGCTAACCTCACCAATTTTATCAAATGGTTTTACATAAAATTCCATATTAAAATCACTAAGTAAACGCGAAGATTGATCGCCTGCAACAATGCCTTGCATTGAAGGATTCTCTAGTAAATATGAGCTTTGTACTTGGCGCAGCATTGTTGATAAACGGTTATTAGATTCACTGCGTCCCAATACATGTATTTGGCTGCCTCTGCGCTCGAGTTTTGTTAAGTAAACCCCACCCGGCACTATTTTGGCAACTTCATCCATTATTTGCGTACCCAAATTACGGCTGCTTTGTAATTCTTCAATGAGTCTCATACGCTGTTGTAAGTTTTCTTTTCTTTTATCTAAACTTCTAATTTCACTTATTTTTTTATCTAGCATGCTAATTTCTGAGCTTAAATAGTTATTCTTTAAGTTTTGACCGTCTTTTAATGCACTATAAAAAGAGCTTAATAAGTACATACTCGCAAAACAAAGTATAACGACACCAATAAGTATAGTTACAAATTTCTTTTTCGATTCTTCGCGCTGCGATTCACGCCAAGGAAGTAGATTTATATGTGGCATGTTGAAAAGCTCCTTAATGCCAACCCTGTCGCAATTGCAAACTGCGTTTTGTGACGCTGCATTACATTACGATCTACTTTTGGAGAAATTTCCATATTTTCAAAAGGCTCAGCAACGACAGAGTGAATACCTAGTTCTTCAATGAGTAATCGGTCAATACCTTTAATCATCGATGTACCACCCGTTAATACAATATAGTCGATTTGCTCTTTGCCACTGGTTGTTAAAAACATTTGCACCGCGCGTCGCACTTGTTGAAGTAACGAAGTTTGAAAAGGGGCTAATACTTCAAAGGTGTAGTTTGGCGGTAAATCACCTGATGTTTTACCAATTTCAGCTTCATCAAATCCTTTATTATAATAAGCAACGATACTATTTGTATATTGGTCGCCACCAAAAACTTGGTCACGTGTATAAATTGTTTCCCCTGCTTGAACAACGCTCACGAGCATTAAAACCGCACCAATATCAACCACAGCCACACATTTATTAAATGCGTCGCTAGGTAATTGTTGGTAATACACATCCATTGCACGACTTAATGCATAGCTTTCTACATCAACTATTTTAGCTTCTAAATTTGCAGCTTCTAAAGCGCCAACACGCGCTTCTACACTCTCAGTACGAGCAGCTGAAAGCAAAACATTCATTTTACTAGGATCGGCCTCATTCGTCGAAAGCTTCTCAAAGTCGAGGCTCACTTCATCAAGAGGATATGGAATTAAACTATCGGCTTCAATTTCAATTTGCGACTCAAGTTCAGCATCAGTTAACGATACATCCATGAAGATCACTTTTGTAATGACTGTTTGGCCAGAAACAGCCACTGCTGCAGATTTTAACGACTTTGGTAATTTTTTTCTTAATTTTGTAATTACGTTACCAATCGCTTCAATATCTTGAATTGTGCGCTCACTCATAGCGCCTTTTGGCATCGGCTCAATTGCAAGTGCTTCGAGTCGAAATCCAGTTTCAATTTCACGTAAAAGCACAGCCTTAATAGAGTGCGATCCAATATCAATTCCTACCATCATTTGGGACGGTTTTTGAAATAGTTGACTTAGCATGTTTCAACTTGGCCTTTGTTTTAATAATAAACAAGTTATAATTTTTATATGAAAAAATATTATTCATTTTTTAATCAATATATACTAGCAGTCAAAACTCGCAATTGGGAGTCCATTTAGGGAAATATAAGTGATTTTATTAAAACGAACTTTACAATTTTTTATCATTTGTGTGTTAATTGGTCTGATTACTTTGGTCAGCCTTTATTACTACGTTAAACCTGATATCCCCAGTGTGCAAGTTTTAAAAGACGTGCAATTACAAACTCCTATGCAAGTATTCACTAAAGATGGGCTTTTAATCAATCAATTTGGTGAAAAACGTCGTATTCCAGTGACTATTGATGAAATTCCTCAAACACTCATTAATGCATTTTTAGCGACAGAAGATAATCGATTTTACGATCATATAGGCATAGACCCTATTGGTATAGTACGTTCGGCTGTTGTTCTTATATCTACTGGCGAGAAAAAACAAGGTGCAAGTACTATTACTATGCAGCTTGCTCGTAATTTCTTTTTAACACGCGAAAAAGCATATATTCGTAAAGTTAAAGAAATATTTATAGCGCTTCATATTGAAGGAGTGTTAACAAAAGACGAAATCTTAGAGCTTTATCTTAATAAAATAGAATTAGGTAATCGTGCTTTCGGTATTGGTGCAGCAGCGCAAGTTTATTACGGTAAAGAGCTAAAAGATTTAACACTTGCACAAATGGCGATGATTGCAGGTTTACCTAAAGCACCTTCAGCTTTAAACCCAATTCGTAACCCAACGCGTGCAAAAGCACGCCGAAATGTAGTTTTAGGCCGTTTACTGACCGAAGACTATATAACACAAGAGCAATATAACGAAGCAACTAGCCAACCTATTACAGCTTATTTTCACGGTGCAGAAATAAACTTATACGCACCGTATATCTCTGAAATGGTGCGCGCTGAAATGGTTTCGCGCTATGGGGTAGATAAAGCCTACAACTCAGGTTTTAAAATTTTTACCTCAGTAGAGTCAAAGGTTCAAAAAGCAGCGCAAAACGCACTTGTAAATAACTTACACAGTTACGATATGCGTCATGGTTTTAGAGGTCCAACTGATGTTTTATGGAATCCTGAAACACAACCAGCTTTAACTGAGCAACAAATACTCAATAAATTACAGAGCGTAAATGAGTTAGGCACTTTAAAAGTTGCAGCAGTACTCAGTGTTAATAATAAAACAGCTACAGTACTACTTAAAAACGGTGAGCAAACAATCCTCAGTTGGGATAGTTTAAAATGGGCGCGTAAGTATATTACTCGCTACCGCCAAAGCTTTGCTCCAAAAGCAGCTACTGATATTTTAACGCCAGGTATGCAAATATGGGTACGTCAAAACGAAGATAACAGCTACTTATTAAGCCAAATACCAGAAGCATCAAGCGCTATTGTATCCCTCGATCCACAAGACGGTAGAATAAAAGCTATTGTAGGGGGTTACAGCTTTGAGCAAAGTCAATACAACCGAGCGATACAAGCTAAGCGTCAAGTGGGTTCTAATATAAAACCTTTTATATATTCAGCAGCACTTGAAAAAGGTTACACGCTTGCGTCTATATTAAATGATGCACCTATAAACCAGTGGGATAAGAGCCAAGGCGTAGCATGGCGCCCTAAAAACAGCCCTGCTGTTTACAATGGTCCTATTCGAATTCGCCGTGCTTTAGCACAGTCTAAAAACGTTATTTCGGTGCGCTTACTACGTGGTGTTGGATTGCAACGTACAGCTGATCACTTACTAAAATTTGGTTTTAAAGACGCTGACATTAATCGTAGTGAATCATTAGCACTTGGTAGTGCTTCTATTACTCCGCTTGAACTTGCAAGAGGCATGAGCACATTTGCCAACGGTGGTCACTTAATTGAACCTTACTTTATCTCAGAAATTCAAGATGCTTACGGCAATGTATTGTTTAAAGCAAACCCTGCTCTTGCCTGTGACGAAGAGCCTTTGCCAACACACAATGTACTCTCGATGCATAATAGTGATGATGAAATGGAGCAAACGAAAAAATGTGCGCCGAGAATTATTTCTAAGCAAAATGCATTTTTAATTGCTGATGCTATGAATAGTGCAATTTGGGGGGGTGGTAGCTGGGCTCATAAAACAGGTTGGAGTGGAACCGGTTGGCGAGCACAAGCGCTAGATCGTCGCGATATTTCAGGTAAAACAGGCACAACTAATGACTCAGTAGATACCTGGTTTAGCGGTTTTAATAGTAATGTGATGACCTCAGTTTGGGTTGGCTTTGATAATCCGGGCAACGCTCTTGGTCGCTCTACATATAATAACAACCTAGATAGCAGCCAAATATCAGGTGCGGAATCTGGCGCTAAAACCGCGCAGCCAGCTTGGGTTGAATTTATGAAAGCGGCACTTGAAGGCAAGCCTGAAGCCCCAATTGAGCCGCCTGAGGGACTTGTTTCTATTCGTATTGATTTAGCTACTGGTTTATTAAGCCATAAAAATGACTACACGAGTCGATTTGAATATTTTGAAAAAGGTACTGCACCTACAAAGTATGTGCTATCTCAGCCTAACGATATATTTGAAGAAGACACTAAAACAGAAGAAGAGCTATTTTAATAATATGTATGTGATACAAAAACGGCAGCTTATTTAAGCTGCCGTTTTTGTTTAAACCAAAGGTTTATTTTAAGTTTTGAACAAGCCAATATAAATCAGAGTGCACACCCGCAGCGGTCACTTCTCTACCCGCTCCTGGCCCCTGAATCACTAATGCGTTATCGCTATACCATTGGCTATTAATTACAAAAATATTATCGCCAGGTGTAAGGTTTGCTAACGCATCGCCATTAGGCACATACGCTATTCCCACTTTAGCAATTACTTCACCTTGTGTGATTTCTAACAAGCCCGTATATCTAAGTACTAAATTTTTAGACTTTGCTGTCACTGCATGCTCTTCGATGAACGCGTCTAGCTGTGCTTTTTTATTTAAAAAGTCATCCCAACTTCCCAGCGCAAGTTCATCTGGCATCAATGCCGATAAGCTAATATCGTCAAGTTCAAGCTCAACACCTAACTCTCGAGCTAAAATAAGTAGCTTACGCTGCATATCTCGCCCAGATAAATCTTCGCGAGGGTCTGGCTCTGTGAATCCCATTTTCTGAGCTTCCAGTACCAACTCAGAAAATGGCCTTGTTCCATCATATTTACTACATAACCACGAAAGCGTGCCTGAGAAAACACCTTCTATACGTGTTATTTTATCGCCACTATTTTGCAAATCAGCCAAAGCAAAGTTAATAGGTAAGCCAGCGCCTACACTGGTGTTATATCGCCAATGTAAATTACGTTCTGTAATATTACTACGAAGTGCTTTATACCAAGTAGTAGGTGCTGTTCCAGCGTATTTATTAGCACTAATTAAATGACAGTTTCTATCTACAAAGTCTGGATATAACAAGCTAAATTGTTCACTTGCGGTAATATCAATTACAATTTTATGCTCGTAATCGAGCTCATTTATAGCATTCAGTAAATCTGCAGATTGATAGCTATTTGCCTCATGCTGCCATTGAGTTTTCCATTGCTGTGTATTAATACCACTTGCATTAAACAGCATTTTTTTAGAGCGAATTAGACCGACTAATTTAATACTAAAGTCATCCGATAAACGCTCAAATTGTGCCGATAACTGTTTAATGAAAACGTCGCCAACGTTACCAAGCCCCGCAACTATAATTGCGATTTCTTGGCCTTTATTAATTAGCTTATCGTGTAAGTCACTTTGTATATCACTATCTATAAATTGATCGGTAAGCAATAAAGCATAGCCAGTATCTTGATGGACAAAACGAGGTTTTATGCTGTGGATTTTTAATAAATCTAATGCTTGTAAGCTTAATGTATTAACGTCTTGCTCAGGCGCTACAATTGCACAACCGTTTAAATTTGACTCACTAATATTTGCCCTACCCGCAAAATAATTAATAACCAGATAAGTTTGTGCTGCAGGTACTACTAAATACACTTCACCATTATGGTTAAAGTGATGAAGGCTATGCTGAATAAGCTGACTAACACTTGCAACTTCACCTTCACTTAATCCTTCAACCATTAATAGGTCAACATTTTGCAACGTGGTTATAAAACGTTTTTTCTTCGCTGAACCTTCTTTTACTATATCTGTTGGACTTGCTTGTACGTCAAAACTACTGCGAACAGCTAGCTTAATATCTGTGTTTTTAAGTGGCGATAGTGTTTTTGCATGTAATACAGGGTTACCCAAACGAGCTAATAAATTAGCCTGCCCACGGCAAATTTTGCCGTACTTAATCGCTTTTTGTACCTTGCGAGGATCAGTGCTATACACCCCCTGTGTATCAGTCCAAATACATACTTGCTTAGCATTGCAATAATTTGCAAGTAGTGTTGCACTGTAGTCACTGCCATTTCGGCCAAGTGTTACAGTCTCGCCTTTGATATCTGCGGCAATAAACCCAGTAACAACATTTATTTTATTAGGCAAAATTAACTGCCCACATTGCTGCGCATTTTGCGCATGCATTAATTCGCCATCATTTAAGGTAAAAAGAGTACGTGCATCTTGAGCGCATGCCTCAATATTTAGCTGCTGTAAATAAGTAGCGAGTAAACGTGCTGACCACAGTTCGCCATGTGCAAGTAATGCAGCCTCTTTTAGCTGCTCAGCTTGAGCAAGTTCTGCAATATAGCTAAGTTCGATACTTAGTGTTTTAAGTGCACTTCGTTTGAAATCGGCTTCTAATAGCTGCTTTATTAAATCACTTTGATGGTTATTTAACTGCAGTAAAATATCAGCTACTGCTTGAGTATCTTGTTTTTGATAGCTTTGCCAAAGTAATACTAGCGTATCGGTTGTCTTACCCGCAGCCGATACCACCACACAATCACCCGGTTGAGTATGTGTAATTATTATTTTTGCTACGCTTTGGTATCGCTCACTTGAGCTTAAACTTGAACCACCAAATTTATGTACACAATTGACCATATTAATCACCAAAGCGCCGGACGGGCTGCACTTAATTTAACGTTCCCACCAGAAGTGCCTGCACCTTTGCCTACACGGCCAACATTTTTATTTTGCCCTGGTTTTACAAGTTCAAACACTCGCTCAAAATCAGCGACTAAATCGTGTATATCTTCAATACCTACCGAAATACGAATAAGCGTATCGCCCACACCCGCTTCTAAACGTGCTGTTGCCTCCATACCTGCGTGCGTCATAGTTGCAGGGTGACAAATTAAGCTCTCTACGCCACCTAGTGACTCAGCTAAACTAAACGTTTTAAGACTAGTTAAAAATGCCGCAGCGTCATTTATATCGCCTTTAATATCAAAACTAACCATGCCACCAAAACCAAGTTGCTGTGCTTTAGCCAGTTCATGTTGAGGATGTGACTCAAGACCTGGGTAGTAAACTTGGCTTACATATTCAGAGCTTTCAAGATACTTAGCTATTGCCAGTGCATTTTCTTGATGCTGCCTTAGGCGCACATTTAAAGTACGTAAACCACGAAGCGTTAAATAGCTATCAAAAGGCGCACCCGTAATTCCAATGTTATTAGCCCACCAAGCAAGCTCATCGCCTAACTCTTGTGTTGCGGCAATAACAGCGCCGCCTACTACATCTGAGTGTCCGTTAATGTATTTAGTGGTTGAATGCACCACAATATCTACACCAAACTTAATAGGGTTTTGTAAAGCAGGCGACAAAAACGTGTTATCTGCAGCCACCAATGCACCGCATTGCTTTGCAACATCGGTAACCGCTTTAATATCTGTTAAACGAAGTACTGGGTTACTTGGGGTTTCTATCCAAATAAGCTTAGGTTTAATTACTAAAATTTGTTGAAGGCTTTCTTCTTTTGTTAAATCTAATATTTCGAGCTTTAGTAGTCCGCGTTTTTGTAAAGATGTAAATAAACGATAGCTGCCACCATAACAATCATGTGGAATTACTAACGTATCGTCACTATTAAGTAGCTGAGTAGCTAAATGCACGGCAGCCATGCCTGTAGCTGTAATTATGCCACGAGCGCCACCTTCAAGCTTAGCAAGCGTCTCAGCTAAAATATCACGATTAGGATTACCGCTACGACCATAATCATACTCACGCTTAGTATCAAAGTCGGCAAACGAATAAGTAGTCGATAAATAAATTGGCGGTACCACCGCACCATGATGTTTATCAGCATCAACGCCGTTACGTACAGCAATGGTCGCTTTGTTTTTTTCGCTCATATTCGTCACCTGATTAATTTGGATGTTTAGACGTCTAAAAGAGTAAGTTATCCGTTTTGATAAGTCAAAGTATTTTAAAGCTCTAGATGGCTAAAAGTAGAAGAGGCCTCTGCGAATAACACATTTTAGCTCACAAAAGTGTGCTTATCTTTACACCTACAATAGGCTTATTAAGATAGATCTGTATCTATTATTTGACTATCTTTTTTAAATCGATAGAATTTCACGCATATTTACACGCTTTTTATACCGTGTGAGAAATTAATAATCTGAGGCAACGATACATCTTATGGCTAAATGGAATGGTGAGTATATTCACCCATACGCAGAACACGGTAAAAAATCAGAGCAAGTTAAAAAGATCACCGTTTCGATCCCGCTAAATGTATTAAAGGTATTAACTGACGAACGTACACGTCGTCAAATCAATAACCTTCGCCATGCTACAAATAGTGAATTGCTATGTGAGGCATTTTTGCATGCTTTTACTGGCCAACCTTTACCAAATGACGATGACTTACGTAAAGATAACGCCGAAAAAGTGCCAGAAGAAGTTAAAAAAATAATGCAAGAAATGGGTCTAGAAGTACCCGTTTTAAACGAAGAATAAATATTACAAAGACAAAAAAACCTCAGTAATTACTGAGGTTTTTTTATGTCTAAATTTTATTGCATAGCTCTACTGTATAGATTTACTGCATATAGTTTTCAGGTAGCTCAATTTGTGCAACACCTGACTCAATAGCAGCAAGTGCAACAGCTCTTGCTATACGCGGCAGTAAACGTGGATCCATTGGTTTTGGAATAATATACTGCGCACCAAATTCTAGTTTATCTACTCCAGCGGCTTTTAAAACTTCTGCAGGTACTGGCTCTTTGGCAATACTTCGAATAGCATCTACTGCAGCAATTTTCATTTCATCGTTAATAGCACTTGCACGTACATCAAGTGCACCACGGAAAATAAACGGGAAACATAAAACATTATTAACTTGGTTAGGGTAATCAGAGCGCCCTGTTGCCATGATTAAATCGTTGCGTGCGCCGTGCGCAAGTGCAGGATCAATCTCAGGATCTGGATTTGAACATGCAAACACAACTGGTTTTGCAGCCATTAGCTTTAAATCTTCAGCCGCTAATAAGTTAGGGCCAGAAACACCCACAAACACATCAGCATCTGCAATTACATCTTGCAATGTACGCTTATCGGTATTGTTAGCAAAAAGCTGTTTGTATTCATTTAAGTCATCGCGGCGGGTATGAATAACACCTTTGCGGTCAAGCATATAAATGTGTTCACGCAGTGCACCACACTTAATTAACAGCTCCATACACGCAACAGCGGCAGCGCCTGCACCTAAACATACAATAATTGCATCTTCAATTGACTTACCTTGTACTTCTAGCGCATTTAACATACCAGCAGCCGTTACAATGGCAGTACCGTGTTGATCGTCATGAAAAACAGGAATACTACAACGCTCTATTAATGCTTTTTCTATTTCAAAACACTCTGGTGCTTTAATATCTTCAAGGTTAATACCACCGAATGTGTCGGCAATGTTGGCAACCGTATTAATAAAGTCTTCTGTTGTTTTGTGCTTAACTTCAATATCGATAGAATCAAGCCCTGCAAAACGTTTAAACAATAACGCTTTACCTTCCATTACAGGCTTAGACGCTAAAGGACCTAAATTACCAAGGCCTAGAATTGCAGTACCATTAGTAATAACCGCAACCATGTTACCTTTACCAGTATATTTATAAGCATTTGCAGGATCTGCAGCTATTTCACGTACAGGTTCGGCAACACCTGGGCTATACGCAAGTGCAAGATCATGAGCCGTTTCAGCTGGTTTTGTAAGCTCAATGCTAATTTTACCTGGTACGGGATGTGAGTGGTAATGTAGTGCTTGTTCACGAAAGTCAGACATAACGCGATGGTATCCTGCAATTTAAGTTAAAGTGAGAGATGGAGTCTTGGGGTACGATACCCTTATTATTTTTAAATTCCAAGCAATATCAGGTCTATCCTGTTATATGCTATATCCTTTAATTTTAAGAGGTTTTTCAGTAACTTTGCAGGATTATATCAACATTTAATAAATAAAAATTCACCTAAAAAGTAAGTTTTAAGGTGCTTTTATGCCTATCAAAATCTTATAAAATGTATACTTAAAGTATCAGCATAAACTTAGAATAACAGCCTACTACCCTACTTTAAAAACAGATAAGCCCACGTTAGCTACTTTTATCAACCTAGTTAAAAATTGTACTATTTAAAATATAGAGAATATCTATCGATTTGTCTGTAAAGGATTATGCATACTCAGAATAAGAATAGGAAATAGTTATGCAAAAGGAGGGGATAGTTAAAATCAACGAAATAATACCAATCTGCTTATATATGGGGTCTATTTAACGTTAAGAAAATTACGCTAGAACTAGGCAAAAATTTTTGTATCTAGTTGTTCTAAATAAAAAAATTTTAACGACGTTATAGTGCAATTTAATTCGTTAAATTGCTCAAAGATTTATGTAGGTTGGCTTAAGATAATAAATAACAAATTTTAGGCACAAAAAAAGCACCCTAAGGTGCTTTTTTTAACTAAACAGCAATAATTACTTCTTGCTGGCAAGTGCACCGAAGCGCTTGTTGAAGCGATCAACACGTCCGCCAGTGTCTAAAACTTTTTGCTTACCAGTGTAAAACGGGTGACACGCAGAACATACGTCTAAGTGAATGTCTTTACAAAGAGTTGAGCTAGTTTCGAATTTATTTCCACATGAACATGTTGCAGAAATTACTTCGTACTTAGGGTGAATACCTTCTTTCATAGGAACCTCTAGTTAAGGCCGCATCGCTCTCCAAACCCGGAGTTTGGCACCATACGTCGTTAAAACAAATTTGTTGGTGGCGGATTTTATCCAACAACCTCCCCCCACACAAGTATTTATTTATATTTTTGCCAAAAAAGTGAACAATCTCTTTCTCAAGCACTATTGCTAGTAGGTTTTTAGCGTTATTTTTAGTACATTACAGCATTAATTTTACGGGTTGAGTTGTTATGAGTTTTGTTGAAGTTGCTATTAAAGTCCCGCTTCCACGCACCTTTGATTATAAAATAGAAGAACAGCTCAGTGGCTTATCAATTCCCTTACTACCTGGCATGCGAGTTTTGGTACCTTTTGGTAATCAAAAAAAAGTAGCGGTTGTTTTGGGTATTAAAAGCAGTACCGACGTCCCTTTAAATAAAATTAAAAATATTATAGAGGTAATAGACGACGCCCCTATTTTAAGTGCCCAGCATTTAGAACTCCTTAGCTTTACTGCCCGCTATTATTGCTATCCATTAGGCGAAACTATTCATATAGCGCTACCTGGTGCACTTCGCCAAGGTGAATCGCCTGATAAAACCAGTATTAATATGGTTGCCCTGACAGAAAAAGGTGCAAAAGTACCGTCATTAAAAGCTAAAACACAGCTCAACCTATTAAAGCAGTTATCGCAATCAGGTAAGTCATCATTAACTGAGTTAAAAGCACTGGGCTTTAGTAAAAAAACAATAGATAGCTTAATAGATAAAGAACTCATAACACAAACTATTGAGCACGATAACCAATGGCAAAGTGTTGCTCCAACCGTCGGTAGTAAACCAGTACTTAATAAAGAACAAGCGGTTGCTTGCACAGCTATAAATCAAAGTACTGGCTTTAGCAGCTTCTTATTAGAAGGCGTAACGGGCAGCGGTAAAACCGAAGTGTATTTACAGTGCCTAGAAGAAGTACTCAAACGTGGCGAGCAAGCCCTCGTACTCGTGCCCGAAATCGGCCTAACACCACAAACCGTAAACCGTTTTCGCCGCCGCTTTCCTGATACACCCATTATGCTTTGGCACTCAGCACTTACCGACAACGAACGTTTACAAACATGGCGTTTTTGCGAAAAAGGCAGTTGCGCGATAGTTATTGGCACGCGTTCGAGTATTTTTCTGCCATTTTTAAAACTCGGTATGATTGTTGTTGATGAAGAACACGATTCATCATTTAAACAACAAGATACCCTTCGTTACCATGCTCGTGATTTAGCCGCTTACAGAGCTTTTCAGCATAAAATTCCGCTTATATTAGGCAGCGCCACACCCGCGCTTGAAACACTTCACAAAGCAATTAATAACAAATACCAGCTATTAAGTTTAACCGAGCGCGCGCAAACAGCGACTGACAATCAGTTTAAGTTACTCGATATGAAAGGTCAGCCCGACCAAGCAGGTATTGCACATGCAAGCCTTGCTACTATGCGTCAGCACTTAAATCGCGGTAAACAGGTTATGGTATTTTTAAATCGCCGAGGTTTCTCTCCAACCCTTATTTGCCATGAGTGCGGTTGGTTGAGCGAGTGTAAACGATGCAGTACCAGCGCTACATTTCATAAAGCGATTGGGCAAATGATCTGTCATCACTGTGGCGACCAGTACCCTGTTCCTCACCAATGCCCTGACTGTGGAAGTACGCAAATATTTCCTAACGGTAAAGGCACAGAGCAAATTGAAGAGTTTTTATCGACCGAGTTCCCTGATACACCCGTTACTCGTATAGACCGCGATTCAACTCGCCGTAAAGGTAGCCTTGAAAAAGCACTTGATGAAATAAATCTAGGCGGCGCACGCATTTTAGTGGGCACACAAATGCTTGCCAAAGGCCATCACTTTGCAGATGTAAGCCTTGTTATAATTTTAGATGTAGATAGCGGCTTATACTCATGCGACTTTAGAGCAACAGAACACTTAGCGCAATTAGTCACCCAAGTAGCGGGGCGTGCTGGACGTTCAGGTGAGCCTGGCCAAGTGTTATTACAAACACACTTTCCAGAACACCCTCTTTTACAAGACTTAGTTAATAATGGTTACCAAGACTTTGCCCGCTTTGCTCTTAGTGAGCGCGATGATGCTGACTTACCGCCCATTACAAATATGGCCATTGTGCGTGCACAAGGGCATAGTATTAAACTAGTCGTCGATTTTTTGACGGATTTGGTTCCTGTGAATGGGGTATCTGGTATACAATTGCTCGGTCCGATCCCTGCCCCACTTGAAAGAGTCGCAGGCATGTATCGTTTTCAATTGCATATTCAAGCGCAAGATCGTCGCATATTACATCAGTACCTTGCGCAAATGGTTGATTATTTAAGTACCAGTAAACTTGCACAAAAAGTACGCTGGAGCTTAGACGTAGACCCTATAGACATGATTTAGGTTAAGGCCAAAATAACACCATGGCACAGCACGATTATATTAATAAAAAGCCTGCAGGCAGAAACAGTAAAAAAAACGCACCCGCTAAAAAACCATTTCCTATTCTTTTAGCCGTTATAGCCATCTTACTTGTAGGTGGTTTTGCCTACACATTATGGTTTATAAAAAGTAATGCCGATCCAAAACTTGTCGAAAAACAAGCTAACCCAACTGCACCCGCAAAAGTAGAAGTTGTTATTCCACGTACACCGGAATTTATTAAAGAAATAAGAAACCACGAGATTCAAGTTGAAGTAAAAGAACTTGAGCAAAAAGGTCCTTATGTTATGCAATGCGGTTCGTTCAGAACTCATGCACAAGCTGAATCATTAAAAGCTAAAATCGCATTTGCAGGGCTCATTTCTGAGATAAAACAGGCTGAAGGCAGCAATGGTACTTGGTATAAAGTACGTTTAGGCCCTTATAAAACCAAACGCCAAGCCGAAAGCGATAAAAACAAACTTAAACGTGTAAAAATAGTCGGCTGCGGAATTTGGGGCTGGACTTGAAAATAAACCATTCACCCATATAACCTCATCATAATCGTTTTTTACGAGTTGCCTCTGCAGCTCGATGATGAGGAATAACATGACTACTATCGTAAGTGTTCGCCGCGGCGACAAAGTTGTAATTGGCGGCGATGGCCAAGTTTCACTTGGTAACACCGTAATGAAGGGCAACGCCCGCAAAGTTCGACGTCTTTATAATGGCAAAGTAATCGCTGGTTTTGCCGGCGGTACTGCTGATGCCTTCACTCTTTTCGAACGTTTTGAAAGCAAATTAGAAATGCACCAAGGTAACCTAACTAAAGCCGCAGTAGAAATGGCTAAAGATTGGCGAAGCGACCGTGCCCTTCGAAAACTCGAAGCGCTGCTCGCTGTAGCAGACGAAACAGCCTCTTTAATTATTACCGGTAATGGCGATGTAGTTCAGCCAGAAAACGATTTAATTGCGATTGGTAGTGGTGGTAACTTTGCGCAATCAGCTGCAACCGCCCTTTTAGAAAATACAGATTTAAGCGCTCGTGAAATAGTAGAGAAAAGCTTAACTATTGCAGGCAACATCTGCGTATTTACTAATAACTTCCAAACAATCGAAGAATTATAATAGGAACTATTATGTCTGATATGACCCCAAGAGAAATTGTTCACGAGCTAGATCAGCACATTATAGGTCAGGCTAAAGCTAAAAAAGCGGTCGCTATTGCGCTTCGTAATCGCTGGCGCCGTATGCAATTAAATGAAGATTTACGCAGTGAAGTAACACCAAAAAATATATTAATGATTGGTCCAACAGGTGTAGGTAAAACAGAAATTGCCCGCCGTTTAGCAAAACTTGCTAACGCACCATTCATTAAAGTAGAAGCGACTAAATTTACTGAAGTTGGTTATGTTGGTAAAGAAGTAGATACGATCATACGTGACCTCGTTGATGTTTCAATTAAAATGACTCGCGAACAGCAAACTAAAAAGTTTAAACATCGCGCCGAAGAAGCAGCAGAAGAGCGAATTTTAGATGCACTTTTACCACCGGTTAAAGATCAATATGGCGAAAGCCAACGCGACGATACTTCATCTACTCGCCAAACATTTCGTAAAAAATTACGTGAAGGTCAATTAGATGATAAAGAAATCGAGATTGAATTAGCGCAAGCTCAATCAAACGTAGAAATTATGGCGCCTCCTGGTATGGAAGATATGACCAACCAGTTACAAAGCATGTTTCAAAACATGGGCGGCGATAAACGCACTAAACGTAAGTTAAAAATTAAAGAGGCCTTCAAACTATTAACGGAAGAAGAAGCCGCTAAATTAGTAAACCCTGAAGAGCTAAAAGAACAAGCTATTTTTGCAGTAGAGCAAAACGGTATTGTGTTTATTGATGAAATAGACAAAATTTGTAAACGTGGTGATTCTTCAGGCCCTGATGTGAGCCGAGAAGGTGTTCAGCGCGACTTACTACCGCTAATTGAAGGCTCAACAGTAAACACTAAACACGGTATGGTTAAAACTGACCATATGTTGTTTATTGCCTCAGGTGCGTTCCAAATGTCTAAACCATCAGACATGATACCTGAGCTACAAGGTCGCTTACCGATTCGAGTAGAACTTGAGCCACTAACTGCAAATGACTTTAAACGTATCCTGACAGAGCCGCATGCATCGCTTACTGAGCAACAACGAGAGCTCCTTAAAACTGAGCAAGTAACGATTGAGTTTAGTGATGATGCTATTGAGCGTATTGCTAAGGCAGCGTGGCAAGTTAACGAAAAAACCGAAAACATCGGTGCTCGTCGCTTGCATACTGTGATGGAAAGATTGATGGAAGAAATTTCATACGATGCTTCTGAAAAAGCAGGTTCATCACTTGTTATTGACGCCGCTTACGTTGAAAAACATCTAGGTGCACTTGTTGAAGATGAAGACTTAAGCCGCTTCATTCTATAAAACGAATATAAACGTTATACTAAAAGCCTCCAGATTGGGGGCTTTTTAATGGGATATATAAAATGAAACACGTTACAAAAGTGCATTACCACAGCGTGAGTAAAAATTTAGATGTTTATTTTGACGACGATAGCCAAGCAATCTTTAGCTGTGAATTTTTACGCGTTCACTCTCCCTCTGCTGAAGTGCAAGGCCATGGCTCTGGTCCAATGAAGCTAGTACTTAATAAACAATCTGTAGGTATAAAAAACATAGTACCTGTTGGGCATTATGCACTGCGTTTAGATTTCGATGATGGTCACAATAGCGGACTGTTCAGTTGGAGTTACTTTGAAAAACTACAAGCGCAGCAACAAACGTTGAGCGATGAATATTCGGCACGCGTAGCCGATCACGAACAAAACAAAAACAGTGTACCAATAAAGTTTATTCCTTAAACCTTATTGGTAACTTTAGGTGGGTATTTTTAGATTAGTTAACCTAAACCCTGGTTAAAATATTTACTATCCAGAGTTCAGGTTAGTTACACTTTAAACTTATCAATAGCGCTAAATAACACTCTAGCTTGCTCAGATACTTCTTCGCTAGTTTGGGCGTTTTTAGCAGCATGTTCAGTTGCATCTTGCGCAATGTCGCGAATTCTTACAACATTTTTATTAACCTCTGATGCCACTTGGCTTTGCTCGTCAATAGCAACCGCTATTTGAGAGCTCATTTCCATTATTGTTTGTACATCTTCAGTAATTGCGCCTAATAACTCACCTGCTTTAATTGCTTGTGAGGCACTTTCATCGCCTTGAGAACGACATTTATGCATAATACTCACCACTTCTTGAGTACGCTGCTGTAAGGTACTTATAATACCTTCAATCTCACTCGTGGACTCTTGAGTACGCTTCGCTAATGAACGAACCTCATCTGCAACAACAGCAAAACCACGACCATACTCACCAGCACGTGCCGCTTCTATTGCCGCATTAAGTGCGAGTAAATTTGTTTGATCTGCAATCCCCCGAATTACATCAAGCACTGAACCAATTGTTTCGCCATCTTTTTCAAGTTGCGATACTACATTTGATGCATTCCCTAACGAATCAGATAGGGCTCTAATGTGCTTAACGGTAGAGTCAACTTCACTGCGCCCTTGTTGAGCACTTAAGTTTGTTGACTCTGCTTTTTTAGCAGCCGCTTCAGTATTATGTGAAATATCCTGAATCGTCGCCTGCATTTCGGTGGCTGCAGTTGCAACCATGTCGGCTTCATGTAATTGCTCTTGCATACCGGAGCTTGTTGCTGCGGTACTTTCTGATAAATGCTCTGTTGCTATGTTAAGCGTATTTAAAGCACCATTAACTTCGTTAATTAAGTTTTTAAAATCGCCTATTAAACTATTAAAGTCGACCGTCATGGTGGTAATTTCGTCTTTACCTGTTTGCTCTATCATCACGCTTAAATCATTATTACGACGAATATCGTTAATGGTGTGATAAACCCGCTCTATAGGCACAATAATCGAGCGGCTCGTGAAATAAACCAACATTAAAACAATAATGCCAGCAATCACAAAAATAAGAATGGCTAAAAATTGTGCCTGTTCAACGCTTTTATCTACCTGTTGCTTAGTGCTTAATAGTATCTGCGCAACGATTGCATCACTTTGTTCAACACTTTTACGCATTTTTCCAAGTGCACCTGAATTTAAATCTAAGCCCAATTCAACCTGTGCCTGGACCAATGCTTGAAATTGCGTTTGGTAGGAATTTAAAAAGCCATTTAATTGAGCTGTGTACCCCGTATCAAATTGAGCCTGAGCGATTTGCTGCTTTAAAGTATCAACCCCTTCATCAAATCGAGTTAAATACTTAAGATCAAAACGTAGCATAAAATCTTTTTCAGCCCGTCTTAATTGTAATATAGAAGATAAGAGTTTGTAATTACCTTGCTCTTTGAGCAAGCTTTCGACCTCGTGTACTGCACTTCTTAGTTCGCCATACAGCCCATCTTTTGGGTGTAATCCTATGCGTTTTTGTAGCACAACAACACTCATAAAGTCATTGTTATAAGCACTTACCAAATTATCGAGATTACTTATTTTTTGGGTTTCGATACCCTGCTCTTGCATAATTACATTCAACTTAGCAATTTTACTTTTAAGCTGGTTATAATCTTGTTCAAATAAGTCTAATGCTTCTTCTTGTTTATAAAAAAGAAAGTTTTTTTCATGTTTACGCAGTTCTAATTCATGGATATTAAGCTCTTCAGCAAGCTGAATTGTTTTATTTAAGCTTAACGTTGTTCTCGCTTCATAAATTATTACGCATAAAAGGACCACCATTGCTAAACCAACAACGACTGCGTTTAACTGTAAACGTCGTTTGATTGTTAAGTTTTGTAAAAAATTCATCGCTAACGCCTTTTTTAAATATGCATTTGTATTATAGCTGATAGCTCAGAAGCGACTCATTAATTTAACTTTTTATTATTGGTTATTCTAAGCTACTTAATTATGATGGCTATAAAGCGACACTATCCCACAAACCTTTGTGTAACGATTGTGTGTTATTCCACTGTTGTTTAACCAACCAATCAATTAAAGGCGCGGGATCGCTAGGGTAATTTATTTGCTTATTTTGCGGGGCGCTATTCCAGTCATCAAGGGCTTGCGGGTTTAAATAGTTCATAACATGCGCCATGCCCATGGCAAACAAAGTTTGTGCATTTGCGGTTTGCTCAAACTGCCCATCTAAAGGCTTTAATAGTAACTTCTTACCTAACTTAAGCGCTTCACTGGCAAGCTCAAACCCCGCATTACCAATAACGCCACTCGTGTTTGCTAAGTCATTTAAAAAGCCAGAACGTGAGGGGAGTCGCAAATGTATATGTCCAAAAGACTGATTGCAGGCATTTGGGTGATAACAATAAAATTCTTTTTCGGGAAAGTCTTTTAAGTAATCAACAATGCTATCTAAGTTTTCAAACGGTAAATATACCAATACCTTATTTAGTACCGCGACAGGATTCTCATGATTATGATGAGCAATAAAAGGCGGGATTATATTATTTGCAAATGGCTTCCAGTGTACGCCTAAGTAGGTAGATGCTGGTGCATAATGCTTGATGAGCGATTTTCTAAGTACACCACGACCAAATATAGGTACGTTTTCTGACAAAAATGCGGCTTGGTGACTAATACCGATAACGGGTATATCGGCCCGTTTTGCAGCCCATGCTGTGACTGGCTCAAAGTCATTAAGTACAAAATCGTACTGTTTTATATCAAGCGATTTTATATCACTCACCAGCTTACAAACTCGCATGTTTTTAAGTGTTTTTAAATTTTTGACTTGCCCATTTTCAGTACTAAACGATAAGCCCCGATACGCTTTATAATCTGAGAATTCGTGCATATCAAAGTAATCTTTATTTGCTCGCCCTGAAAACACATAGTCAACATCAATACCAAGTTTATTAAAGCAGCTTGCCATAACCCTAGCCCGCGTTATATGACCATTACCGGTACCCTGCACTCCATACAATATTTTCATACAGGTACCACGAGCGCTAATGCGAATAAGCCACAAACACTGCCAATAATCGCACCTATAATAATATCAGCAGGAAAATGTACGCCTAATACAACACGAGAAATAGCCACACCAGCAGCCCAACTAAGTAGTAGCCATATATATTCAGGGAAAAAGTGACTTAGTATAATCGTAACTAAGAACGCTGCAGCGCTGTGGCCCGAGGGCAAACTAAATTTATCACTTGGTACTATGTAAGCATTTGTTACTAAGCAGTCGCATGGACGGATGCGGGCAAATCTATTTTTGGCCAGTAAGTAAATAGGCCTTTCTAAAGCAAAACCAACTAATATCGTTACAGGTAATAATTGTTGCTGCTCATTATTACTAAGCCACCACACCGCTAAACACACAAGTATGTAAAGTCCACCATCACCGCTTTTTGATAATCCAAACGCCATTGTTTTAAACCACTTCGGTGAGTTGCAATTAAACAGAGTTAAAAATAATTGCTCATCTAGCAGAGCTGCCCTTTTAAACATATTATTGTTATCCATCACTTCCCCCTCATTGCATAATATATGAACACCGATTTAGCTTATGTGTTGTAAATAACAATTGAGTGACGCTTTTAAGACACTATTATTGCGATTAATGATTTAGCGCTTGTTTTGTCTAAATTTACTGCGATTAAGTCGTTGTTATTGCTTATAAGGAGGGTATACTGAGGTATAAATTAATGTACCTTTTGAGGATAAAATAATGGATTACAGCACTTCTGATTTATGTGACCACTTTGCTGATGTGGTTGACGTGCTAGAGCCAATGTTCATCAACTTTGGTGGTCGACACAGCTTTGGTGGCCGCATTAAAACGGTTAAATGTTTTGAAAATAATGAACTGATCCGCGAATTACTTTCTCAAGACGGTACAGACTTAGTGCTTCTTATTGACGGTGGTGGCTCAACTCGCCGTGCACTTATTGATATTGAATTGGCCGAACTTGCACTTGAAAATAACTGGAATGGTATTGTTGTTTACGGCGCAGTACGCCACGTTGATGAGCTTGAAGAACTTGATTTAGGCATTCAAGCAATTGCTTCCATTCCTGTTGCAGCTGACAGTGAAGGTGCTGGCGAGGATGCTATAGGCGTTAACTTTGCCGGTGTATCATTTTTTGATGATGACTTTATTTATGCCGATAGTACTGGCATTGTTTTATCTGCAGAAGAATTGGAAGTTGTAGAAGTATAACGTGACCTCCCATTTAAAAGTATATGATGAAAGCGCGGTTAGAGCACTTTGCTCTAACCGCGTAAATGAAAAAAAAGCATGGCAATCAATGGCCTTGCTAGACACTCAAGTAAACCTGCAACAAGCACTTATTGACGCAGCTCAATTTGGCATTCGCTACGTACTTCTTGGTATTTGCGAAGATATTGGCCCAAAAGCCAATTTAGGAAATGGCGGTGCAAACGAAGCATGGCCTGCTTTTTTAAAACGTTTTTTAAACCAACCTCATAATCAATTTATTGCCACTCAAAAAGTACTTTTATTGGGTGAAGTAAATACTGATGATTTAATGGCGCAAAGCAACCAACTTAATAATCAGCAAGCCCAGCAGTTAACTCAATTACGAGATTTATGCCAACAACTTGATGAACGCGTAGAGTCAGTATTAAGCCTTATTTTTAAAGCAGGGCTTGAGCCAATCGTCATTGGCGGAGGTCACAATAATTGCTTAGGTATTATTCGCGCGCTAAGTAAGTCAAAAAACACGCCTGTTAATGCTATCAATTTTGACCCTCATGCCGATTTTAGAGAATGTGAAGGTCGCCATAGTGGTAATGGTTTTCGCTACGCGTATAACGAGCAACATTTAAGTAATTACCATGTTATTGGCTTACATGAATTAAAAAATAATCAAGCAATTATAGATGCAATGAGTGAAGCTAACTTTAAGTTTGATAGCTATCAATCTATACAAGTTAAGCGAAAAATTACACTAACGCAGGCAATTGAAAATGCACTAAGTAATTTTAATGATTTACCACTGGGTGTTGAAGTTGATTTAGATAGTATTACTTATATGCCAGTTAGTGCGTATACATATTGCGGATTTAGTGTGAGTGACACTGAGCACTTTGTGCATTTAGCTGCAAGCCATCGCCACTCTAAGTACTTACACTTATGTGAAGCAGCGCCTAGCCAGCACCCTAACGGAGTTGAGGCCGGAGCTGCCCATGTAGGGCAAGTGATTAGTGCACTTGTAAATAGCTACCTACAAGCCAAAGAAAACACTTAACGTTGTTGAACCGATCGCCACTCTTTTAGCCAGCTCATTAAACCGATACTACTTAGCGGATGACCAAAGTAATAACCTTGTGCAGCATAACCTTTTAAGCTTTTTACAAACTTAAGTTGTTCAAGTGTTTCTACTCCTTCAAAAATTACTTTTGTTTTTTGTTGGCTATGCATATCAACCATTCCACCAACTAAACTGCGTATATTGTTTTGATTACTAAAGTCAGCGGTAAGTGAAGGTGAAACCTTAATATACTCAACCGCTAAACTTGGTAACTTAGAAAGTAGTACTGGATTATCACCAAGTCCATCCACACATACTTTTAAGCCTATGTTATTAAGCCTTGCGATCATGCCTCGGCCTTTGTCATCTAAACCAGCAAAAATATGTAAAGGGCATTCAACAATTAAGTCTCCCGCCTCTAAGTGATGTTCATTTATAACAACATCAACAAATTCAACAAACTCTTCATTTAGCATTTCAGGGCCAAATACGTTAATGCTAAGCGGTATAGAAATACCTTCTACTCTAAGCGCCATTGCAAGTTCAGCGGCTCTCTCCATTACAAATTTAGCAAGCGGGTAACCAAGCCCTGCTATTCTTATGTCGTCAATAAAACGATTAGCAGATAAAATTCCTTGCTTAGGATGCTGCCAACGCAGTAGTAATTCTAAAAACTCAATTTGACCGTTTTCGTTACAAATTATAGGTTGAAAATAAAGCTCTAACTCGCTCGAAAAATCAATATTTGCTAATTCTTTTAGTCGCGCTTGTTGCTCTCGCAGTTCAATCATCATTTGTTGATGATAAGGCACAACCTTGCGATTTGGGTGGCTATCGAGTGCTAGGTATGCGTACGATATTAAATTATCAAAGTTGTTGTCTTGCTCATTACAATCAACATAACTCGCCCTCGCTTTTACCTCTACAGTGCAGTTAGCAACATTAAATGGCTTAAGCGTTGCACCCAGTATTTGTTCAATAACCAACTCATGTAAATGTTTTTGATTCGCGAAACTACAAATAAATGCAAAGTTAAGGCCCCCTAAGTGGGCTAGCTTTTCTTGCCCAGTTAAAGTCACTATTTCGTCACTTGAAAGTAGCTCTTTTATTCGATTAGCCGATTGCGCTAACAGTATATCGCCAAAGTCGCGTCCTATATGCTGGTTAACTTGCTCAAATCCTTCAAGACGAATAACGATTAACGCTGCACTTACTTGCTTATTGTCGCACCATGCATAGTAACCTTGGCGTAACTGTTTTCTATCTGCAAAAACCGAAAGCGGAGACTCTTCTATAAATGTATCACCTGTAGGTTCTGGCTCTATCACGACTTCTATTTCAGCGCTTTCGTCATTTAAAAAGCCAACAATAGCTAATAATAATATTGCTAACACAACCCAAAATAACGGAACTTCCAATAATAAATGAGCTGAAAATAGAACAACAAATAAAAGACCAGCCATTGAGCTGGTAATAATCATGCTCCAATTATTTCGCTCGAAGGCTTGCCATAAATGAAAACAAAATCCAAAGGCAAGTAAAATGGCAAGCCAAGCTGCGCCTGTGCTCAAAATAGCCAAACCAACAGCTGCTGTGCATAAATAGCTAAATTTAATACTGGCATTTTTAACGGCAAATAAAGTGGCAATCATCGCCATCAATAGTGCACCACTAAAAAATATTGGGAAGTTACTGTCGGTTAGTATGTTCAAATTAACGGCATCCGTATTCGCTAAAAAAGTTTAAACCAGATTATATGTGGGTAAAAATAATACAAATTAGTTAATTCTACCCAAAATCCATAAATTTAACAGTTTATTTACGCCAAATTGGTAACTTAATTGTGATGGATGACTTATTTGCCAATGCGCAATATCAGCTCTTGCACCAACCTTTAAAATACCACGGTCGTCTAACCCTAGTGCTTTAGCAGCATTGCGAGTAACACCTGCCAATGCTTGCTCGGGTGTTAATCTAAACAATGTGCATGCCATATTCATCATCAAGTGCACTGAGCACAGCGGTGAAGTGCCAGGATTAAAATCACTCGCAATAGCTATAGGTACTTTATATTGATTAAGTAACTCAATAGGTGGGAATTTAGTTTCTCTTAAAAAATAAAATGCACCGGGCAATAACACCGCGACCGTCCCAGCGTTTGCCATGGCTTTTACACCCTCTTCATCAAGATGCTCAATATGATCTGCCGAAAGGCCATTGAACTGCGCCACCAGCTCAGCACCATGTTGATTAGATAACTGCTCAGCATGGCATTTTACTGGGAGGTTATGCTTTTTAGCCGCCTGGAAAACACGTTTGGTTTGCGAATAACTAAAGCCTACATTTTCACAAAATACATCGACTGCATCAGCAAGATTATTAGCCACTACCTGATCAAGCATGTCAGTACATACCAAATCAATATATTCATCAGCACGGCCTTTGTATTCAGGCGGTAGAGCATGCGCCCCTAAAAAAGTAGTTTTAATATCAATAGGATGATGCTCACCTAATAAACGAGCTACTTCTAATATTTTTATCTCGTTTTCAGTATCTAGCCCATAGCCCGACTTTATTTCAACGGTGGTTACACCTTCTTTTAACAACGTATTTAAGCGATCTTTTGCATCAACAAACAATTGTTCACGGTCGGCTGCTCTCGTCGCTTTAACCGTACTTGCTATGCCACCGCCTTGTGCCGCAATTTGCTCATAACTTACCCCCTGCAAGCGCTGCTCAAACTCTTGCGATCTTGAACCTGCAAACACTAGATGCGTATGACAATCTATTAAGCCCGGCGTTAACCACTGCCCTTTTATACTCAATGTCGGCGTTGCAAACACATCAAAACTGGGCAACGTTGATTGCTCTCCAATCCACGCAATTTTACCATTTTTAATAGCTATAGCAGCATTTTCGATTGCGCCATAAGGGGCATTTATATTGCTATCCATAGTGGCAATATTGGCATCAGTTAAAAGTAAGTCGATTTCTTCTAACTCATAATTTTTTGTTGTACTTTGCATTTTGCAGCCCTTTTTACGCCCAGAGTGATGAAAATATAGTCTAACAACCCATCTTGTATATACAAGATAATTGTGTCATCTTATTTATATAGTTTATTTTTAATGTAACCATAAATTTAATGACGACACCTAAATTTGCGCAAATAAAACAATTCATTGTTGATAAAATTCGCAGCGGTACGTGGCAAGAAAACCAACGTGTTCCCTCTGAAAACGAACTAAGTAGTCAATTTAGTGTCAGCAGAATGACAGCCCGCCGAGCACTAAGCGAATTAACCGAGGCAGGTATTTTAACCCGCAGCCAAGGGTTAGGTACATTTGTAGCCACATTTAAATCGCAGTCATCGTTACTCGAAATAAAAAACATTGCTGATGAAGTAAAAGAACGTAACGGCAACTACACCTGTAGTGTACTCATACTTGAATCAATAAATGCAGTCGCACCTATTGCCATTGCGCTTGGTGTTGAGATTGACAGTGTTGTATATCGAAGTGTACTCGTGCATAACGAAAACGACAGCCCCTTGCAGCTAGAAGAGCGTTTTGTAAACCCTGCGCTTGCGGCTGGTTACTTACAACAAGACTTTAGCACGCTTACACCTCATGAGTATCTATCTAGTGTTGCACCACTTACCCAAGCGAGGCATACCGTAGAGGCTATTATGCCAAACAGCGAAATGTGCCAATGGTTAAATTTATATAACGAAGAGCCATGCTTACAAGTTATTCGACGCACATGGTCTATTAATGGCATTGTAAGCTTTGCGCGCCTTGTATCACCAGGCAGTAAATATCGCTTAGGTGGACACTTAACATTTAAAAAATAACAAACAATAGCGCTTACTGCGCTTTTTTTATAACAAATCACCTTGTATATACAACAGGAGCAAAATATGAACAACCGACTCGACACAAGTCGCGTAATACGCGCACCTCATGGCGATAAAATAAGTGCTAAAAGCTGGCAAACTGAAGCTGCTAAGCGCATGCTAATGAATAATCTAGACCCTGAAGTTGCAGAACATCCTCATGCACTTGTTGTATATGGTGGTATTGGCCGAGCAGCTCGTGATTGGCCAAGTTATGACAAAATTATAGAAACCCTCGATAGACTCGAAAACGACGAAACTCTGCTTGTACAATCAGGAAAACCCGTTGGTGTATTTAAAACCCACAGTAATGCCCCTCGTGTACTTATTGCCAACTCAAACCTTGTTCCACACTGGGCGAATTGGGAGCACTTTAACGAGCTCGATAAAAAAGGCTTGATGATGTACGGGCAAATGACAGCGGGTTCTTGGATTTATATTGGCTCGCAAGGCATTGTACAAGGTACTTACGAGACCTTTATAGCCATGGCAAAGCAACATTTTTCAGGCAGTGCTAAAGGCAAGTGGGTATTAACGGGTGGCCTTGGAGGTATGGGCGGTGCGCAACCACTTGCCGCTACAATGGCAGGGTTTAGTGCGCTAGTTGTTGAATGTGATGAAAGCCGTATCGATTTTCGTATAAAAACAGGCTACGTTGATGTAAAAGCAACGAACCTTGAACACGCACTGCAATTAATAACCGACGCGTGCATAAAAGGTGAAGCCCTATCAGTTGGCCTACTTGGTAACGCTGCCGATGTATTTAGTACACTGGTTAAAACAGGTATTACACCTGATGTAGTTACAGATCAAACATCAGCTCACGATCCATTAAATGGTTACTTACCACAAAACTGGACAATGGAGCACGCAGCAAAAATGCGTGAGCAAGATCCAAAAGCGGTAGTAAAAGCGGCTAAACAATCAATGGCAGTCCAAGTTAGAGCCATGCTGGCGCTGCAAAAAGCGGGTGCCGCCACTACTGATTACGGAAATAATATTCGTCAAATGGCGTTTGATGAAGGTGTTACCAACGCGTTTGATTTTCCTGGGTTTGTACCCGCCTATATTCGCCCTTTATTTTGTGAAGGTATTGGCCCATTTAGATGGGTAGCATTATCGGGCGATCCAGAAGATATTTATAAAACCGATGCAAAAGTAAAAGAGCTTATTCCTGATGATGCACATTTACATAATTGGCTTGATATGGCGCGTGAACGCATTCAATTTCAAGGGCTACCTGCACGTATTTGTTGGGTAGGTTTAAAAGATAGAGCACGCCTTGCATTGGCCTTTAACGAAATGGTTAAAAATGGCGAACTTAAAGCCCCTATCGTTATTGGTCGTGACCACCTCGACTCGGGCTCAGTTGCCAGCCCTAACCGCGAAACAGAAAGTATGAAAGATGGCTCAGATGCGGTATCGGACTGGCCATTACTCAATGCACTGCTTAATACGGCAAGTGGCGCTACTTGGGTGTCTCTTCATCATGGTGGCGGTGTAGGTATGGGGTTTAGTCAGCACTCTGGTGTGGTTATTGTTGCCGATGGTACAAATGAAGCTAAAGAGCGTATTGCTCGCGTACTTTGGAACGACCCTGCAACGGGTGTAATGCGCCATGCTGATGCTGGATACGACATAGCAAAGAACTGCGCCAAAGAACAAAATTTAGACCTACCTATGTTAGACAAGGAATAATCATGTTCGAACTTACTCTCACTCCAGGCTCACTTAATTTAAACACGCTAAGAAAAATTAATAATTCACCAGTAAAGTTAAGCCTTGTACAGCATGCTGAATCACAAATAGCTGCCAGCGCACAAACCGTTCAAAACGTTATTAATGAGCACCGCACTGTATACGGGATTAACACCGGCTTTGGGTTATTAGCTAATACCAAAATAGCCGACGACGAACTTGAATTATTACAGCGCTCCATTGTGCTTTCACACGCTGCAGGCATTGGCGAATACATGGATGACAGCACAGTAAGGTTAATGATCACCTTAAAAGTAAACTCGCTTTCGCGCGGCTACTCGGGTATTCGCCTGCAAGTAATCCAATTTTTTATGCAGCTGCTTAGTAGCGAAGTATATCCGTGCGTGCCTAAAAAGGGCTCCGTGGGGGCATCGGGGGATTTAGCCCCTCTTGCGCATATGTGCCTACCTTTATTAGCTGAAGGTCAAATGCGACATAAAGGAAAAATAATTAGTGCAGCACAAGGGTTAAAAATAGCGGGGCTTGAACCTCTTACCCTTGCAGCTAAAGAAGGCTTAGCATTATTAAATGGCACACAAGCGTCAACTGCGTTTGCACTACAAGGCCTATTTAGAAGCGAGAACTTATATGCACAAAGCTGCGTTATCGGCTCGATAAGCATAGAAGCTGCAATGGGCAGTCGCGCGCCATTTGATGCACGTATTCATGATATTCGTGGTCAGCGCGGACAAATAGACACCGCTCAAGTATTTAGAGAGCTACTCGATACGCACTCTCAAATTAGTGATTCCCACGTCAATTGTGAAAAAGTACAAGATCCATACTGCCTTCGCTGCCAACCTCAAGTGCTAGGTGCTTGCCTAACTCAGATACGCCAAGCCGCAGAAGTGTTGCTATGCGAGTCAAACGGTGTAACCGATAATCCGCTAGTTTTTGCCGATGTAGGCGACATCATTTCTGGAGGGAATTTTCATGCAGAACCCGTTGCAATGGCTGCCGATAACCTCGCTATTGCGATTGCCGAAATTGGTGCTTTAGCAGAAAGACGAATTGCATTACTTATTGACTCAAACCTATCTAAGTTACCGCCATTTTTGGTTGAAAACGGCGGGGTAAATTCAGGTTTTATGATTGCTCAAGTAACCGCTGCTGCGCTTGCGTCAGAAAACAAATCATTAGCACATCCGGCTTCGGTCGATAGCTTGCCTACATCTGCAAATCAAGAAGATCATGTATCTATGGCAACCTTTGCAGCAAGGCGCTTAGATGAAATGGCCAATAATACCCAAGGTGTTTTGGCAATAGAATGGTTAGCATCGGTTCAAGGGCTAGAATTTAGAAAGCCGCTTGAACCATCAAATAAAGTGCAAAGCGCTAAAGCGTTATTACGCGAGCATGTGAGTTATTATGATAAAGACCGCTACTTTGCTCCCGATATCGAAGCTGCTAATACATTACTAAGTGAAGGTAAGCTATGCGACTTCATAGAGAGCAGTCCCCTGCCTTCAGCATATTAAATACCATATTGGTAAGTAAAGCCTAGCGCTTCAATAGCTGAGCCAATAACTTTGCGCTCAGCTTTATCATCACTGGTAAAGCGTGGTAACTCGCCACCATGTTCTGCACACTTCACTGCGTAGTATTCAGCTTTTGTCGGGTGCGCAGGATTAACAACATTATAAATATTTTGCCCTACTTGCCAGTGCTCTATCACCGCAAAGATAGCATTAATTACATCTTGTTGGTGCACCATATTTACTACTTGCTCACTTGATGTATTAAGCTCTTTGCCTGCCACAAAACGACCAGGTTCTCTATTAGGCCCTAGTAATCCAGCTAAACGCAGCACTTTCCCGTCTTGCTCAAGTACTTGCTCTTCTGCCTCATAGAGCTTTATTTGGCGCTCGTTTGTGCATGAAATATCGCAACTTTCGCTATATACACCAGGCTCTTGATCGTATACCCCGGTTGACGAGCATAATAAAAAGCCCTTTGCGTTTAACTCCTTTGAAAGCTTAAGCGCTGCGGTGAGTGTTTCAGGATAATTACTTTCACTGTGCCTGCTACGTGGTGGAATAGCACATACCCAATAAGCATTTTGTAAATCAACTTGATGTCTTAATTGCCCATCTTCAAGTGTAAACTGACGCTCAAAGTCAAACTCGTGTATATCTGTTCTATGCGTTCCTTGTACTTGCCAATCAGCTTTTTGCGCACTTACGCATAACGCATGTCCTAACCAACCTGCACCTAATACTACTAATTTATTACTTTTATTTGTCATTTTTGTATAAGCCTTTATTTTAAACGCATAATTAGTTCTTTCTATCTAACTTTATAGAGATTTTAAGTAAGATATGATTAGATATAATTTCATAAATAATAAAAATATGCGTACTCATGCTAAATAATTTATCATTACGGAAGAAAATATTATTATTGATTGGTGGAACAATTACCGTTTTACTAATTATTGCCTCAACATTTTTTGTTAAACACATTGCCAACCTCTCTAGAGAAAACATAGAAAATGAAGCGCAAAGTTATCTACAGACCGAGCAACTTTCAATGCAAAGTTACTTTGCGATGTACGGAAAAATGGTATCAACCTTTGTTAATAACCCACATTTAATCAACTTTTTTGAAAATTGGGATACTCGCGATCAAGCACTTGAAAGCGCCCCTGGCTACAACGAAGTAAACCAAGACTTTGTCCGTTTAAGCTCAAATGACGAAAACATTTTATCGGCCTTTTTTGCCTCAGCAACCACCGGTGAATACTTTAAAGAAAATGAACGTACAAGTCACTACAACGGCCAGCCTTATTACGCCTACAAGCGTGGTTGGTGGCAAGAAGCCATGCAAGTTAACAAACTTTACGTAGGTCCAATCTCTGTTGATTTAACCACAGGCGTAGCATCCGCAGTAGTACAACAACCTGTTTATAACGCACAGCGTAAACTCATTGGTATGGGCGGTGTTGATTTACAACTAAACAAAATTAACGACATGGTCGAAAATATTCGCTTTAACGGCCAAGGTTATGGATTTTTACTCGATGGAAATCAAAAAGTAGTTCACTTTTCAAAAGCCACTGGACACAAACTTTCAATTACAGATGAAGGTGTAAACGGTAAAGAAGGACTCGATGCGCTTGAGCAACAATTTACAGATACAGCAGGCTTTAAAGAATTAAATACACAAATGCGAAATAACCTTAAAGGCAGCCAAATGGTTACTTTTAAAGGTGAGCAGTTTTATGTGGTTTACCATCGCTTACAGCTAGATCAGCCTTATATAGATTGGTATGTAGGTCTACTTATTCCTACTAGCATGATTGAAGAGCCCGTAAATGCCGCAGTAACCGCAACAACAACTGCAGTAGTTATTATCTTAATTATTATATTAGCCATGATTTTATGGGCTACCCATATGATTTCAAAACCTATCACAACACTTACGCACATTATGCGTGATATAGCATCGGGCGAAGGCGACCTTACTCAAAAAATTGATATTAATAGCCAAGATGAAGTGGGACAGCTGGCCAATCATATGAACACTTTTATTGATAAATTACGCGCCATGATGCTTGATACCGCAGCGCAAGCAGAACAGCTAAGTAATGCAGCAGCTCAGCTAAGACATGTTTCTGAGCAAACTAATTCTGAAATTCAGCAAGAGAAGCAGCAAGTTGATAGCGTCAGCGCCGCGGTAACTGAAATGGCGACTACTGTGCTTGAAATATCACGTAATGCACAACATACAAATAACGCAGCTGAAGAAGTTCAGGCAATTACAGCTGAAGGTGCTAGCCGTTCTACACAGGCGCAAAAAGTAATGACTGAACTGGCGTTGCATATTGGCGAAGCATCTAAAGTGGTAGCAGGCCTTGAGCAAGAAAGTAATAATATTGGCGCATTAGTCGATGTAATTAATTCAATTGCCGATCAAACCAACTTACTTGCACTTAATGCGGCTATAGAGGCAGCTCGTGCCGGTGAACACGGTCGAGGCTTTGCCGTTGTTGCTGATGAAGTACGCTCACTAGCAAGTCGCACACAAGAATCAACTGACGATATTCGTAATATGATTTCGCGCTTGCAGCAAATAGCTCAACAGGCCTCAGTGATGATGCAACAAGGACAAGATCAAACCGAGGGCTCAGTACTGCAAACTAAAGAAGTACTTAGCTCACTTCACAATATTGCGCAGTCGGTCACTAAAGTACAAGACCAAAGTCATCAAATAGCCACGTCAACTGAGGAGCAAACAGTCGTAGCTGAAGATATTAATACGAGCCTTTCGGCAATTAATAACTTAGTGAACAGTACCGCTGACCATGCGCACACCCTCGCTGACGAAGCTCGTGACTTAAGTGATTTAGCTGCAGCACTTAACAAAACGGTTAACCAATTTAAATTATAAAACACTCATTTAATAGCTGTGTTTAAGCGTCAAACTTAAGCGCAGCTATAACCCTTGTTTTTAATTTATTTAGCACCATATCTTTACAGTTCGCTACTATTTTTACTGTAATTGAGTAATACAAAGTTATTTTTACGAACCAGATCAAATTTTTCGATTTTATACACAGATCTTTTTATTGAGATAGTTTGTTGTTTGGCAGAGTCTGGTATAGTAGCGCACGTAATAAACAGTGCTTTTTGAGCGGTTTAATACAATATTGCTAATTAATATGTTCTAAGTGTTATTTAAAAGCACATATTAATTACCAATTGTTAAAAATGGGTTAGCCGATACTCGGCTGACAAAGAATACATTGTAACGGTTTTATCATGATATCTAATTTATTTACCAAGCTTTTTGGTAGTCGCAATGACCGCACTATTAAAAACTTAAGAAAGACGGTCGCGCTAATCAATGCGCTAGAAACGCAACTTGAAGCGCTTTCTGATGAAGATTTAAGAGCTAAAACAGCTGAGTTTAGAGAACGTTACGATAACGGACAAGGCCTTGACGACATTCTACCTGAAGCTTTTGCTGTGGTACGTGAAGCGTCAAAGCGTGTAAATGGCATGCGTCATTTCGACGTACAGTTATTAGGTGGTATGGTTTTACATCAAGGTCGCATTGCAGAAATGCGTACCGGTGAAGGTAAAACACTAACAGCTACCCTACCAGCTTATTTAAACGGCTTAACAGGCAAAGGTGTTCACGTAATTACTGTGAATGACTACCTTGCTAAACGTGATGCTGAAACCAACCGTGCGTTATTTGAATTTTTAGGCCTTACTGTAGGCTGTAACGTACCGGGTATGATGCCACAGCAGAAGAAGCTAGCTTATACTGCTGACATTACGTACGGTACAAATAACGAATTTGGTTTTGACTACCTTCGCGATAATATGGCTTTTAGCATTGATGAACGTGTTCAGCGTCCATTATTTTATGCCGTAGTCGATGAAGTGGATTCAATCTTAATTGATGAAGCGCGTACTCCGCTTATTATTTCAGGCCCAGCTGAGGACAGCTCTGAGCTATACACTGAAATAAATACCATCGTTCCTTTACTTGAACTTCAAGAAAAAGAAGACGAAGAAGGTGTTGAAGGCGACGGCGATTACACTATTGATGAAAAGTCTAAGCAAGTTCATTTAACAGAACGTGGTCAAATTAAAGTAGAAGAGCTACTTACTGAACGCGGCTTAATTGAAGAAGGCGATTCGCTTTACTCAGCAGCAAGCATTACGCTACTAAGTCACGTTTATGCCGCCCTTCGTGCCCACAAGCTATACCAAAAAGATGTTGATTACGTAGTAAAAGAAAACGAAGTAATCATTATCGATGAGCATACTGGTCGTTCAATGGAAGGTCGTCGTTGGTCAGAAGGTTTACACCAAGCTGTTGAAGCTAAAGAAGGTGTAAATATTCAGAACGAAAACCAAACACTTGCATCTATTACGTTCCAAAACTACTTCCGTTTATACGAAACATTAGCAGGTATGACAGGTACTGCCGATACTGAAGCTTTTGAGTTTCAATCTATCTACGGCCTAGATACTGTTGTTATGCCAACTAATAAGCCAATGGTTCGTGATGATCGCGCCGACTTAGTTTACCTAACGCAAGAAGAAAAATACGAAGCAATTTTAATTGACATTAAAGACTGTCAAGACCGCGGACAACCGGTACTTGTAGGTACTATTTCAATTGAAAGCTCTGAGTATTTATCACAGTTTTTACGCAAAGAAAAAATTAAGCACAACGTACTTAATGCCAAATTTCATGCGCAAGAAGCTGACATCGTTTCAGATGCTGGCCTACCAGGTACAGTAACAATTGCAACCAACATGGCCGGTCGTGGTACCGATATCGTGTTAGGTGGTAACTGGAACAGTGAAGTTGAAAAACTTGAAAACCCAACTGCTGAGCAAATTGCTGAAATTAAAGCAGCTTGGAAAATTCGCCATGATGCGGTAATTGATGCTGGCGGTTTACATATCATTGGTACTGAACGTCACGAATCTCGTCGTATAGATAACCAATTACGTGGTCGTTCTGGTCGTCAAGGTGACGCCGGTTCTAGCCGTTTCTACCTATCGATGGACGATGCACTAATGCGTATCTTCGCTGGTGAACGCATGACTAACATGATGCGTAAACTAGGTATGCAACGCGGTGAAGCAATTGAACATCCATGGGTAAACCGTGCGATTGAAAATGCACAGCGTAAAGTAGAAGCACGTAACTTTGATGTTCGTAAGCAATTGCTTGAGTACGATGATGTAGCAAACGATCAACGTCGCGTTGTTTACTCTCAACGTAATGAGCTACTTGAAGAAGGCGATATTTCAGAGACTATCACAGCAATTCGTGGTGATGTTCTTGCTAGTGTAATTGATCAGTACATTGCACCGCAAAGCCTTGCTGAAATGTGGGATATTCCTGGCCTTGAAGAGCGTTTAAAACAAGACTTCTTACTTGAGTTGCCAATCACTCAATGGTTAGCAGATGACAATAAACTATACGAAGAAAAACTTCGTGAGCGTATTGAGCAGGCGGTTGAGCAGTCATACAAGCAAAAAGAAGAGCAAGTTGGCGATTCTGTTTTACGTCAATTCGAAAAAGCGATTATGCTACAAAGTCTTGATCAGCATTGGAAAGATCACCTTGCTGCTATGGATCACTTACGTCAAGGTATTCATTTACGTGGTTACGCGCAAAAGAATCCTAAGCAAGAGTATAAGCGTGAATCGTTTGAGCTGTTTTCTGAAATGCTTGAAAACTTGAAAGTAGATGTTGTAAGCATCCTAAGTAAAGTACAAGTACGCGCAGAAGAAGATGTTGAAAAAGTAGAAGAGCAACACCGTAAAAGTGAAAATGCTCCTCGCGAATACCAACATGAAGAAGCTGAGCAAGTAGGTGGCGAAGCGCCAGCACCAGAAACAGCTACTGTAATGGCTCGTACAGAACCAAAAGTAGGTCGTAATGACCCTTGTCCTTGTAAATCAGGTCAAAAATTCAAACAATGTTGCGGTAAATTAAAATAGCCCAGTATTGTTATTAGCTTATTAAAAAGCGGCGCTAGCGTCGCTTTTTTTTATGGAGTTTTAAAGTAATGACTATAGAAATTGTACATGTAGCTGTTGGTGTTATTAAGAAAAATAACGCTATATTCATTTGTAAACGCGCAGATGAACAACATCAAGGCGGTTTATGGGAATTTCCTGGTGGCAAAGTAGAAGCAGGTGAAAGTGTTTTTGTTGCACTTAAACGCGAGCTTACTGAAGAAGTTGGATTAACAATTCACAGCTCTAGTCAACTTATGGTGATTGAACATGACTACGGCGATAAGTGCGTTAAATTAGATGTACACGTAGTAAGTAACTTTAGCGGTGAAGCACATGGCGCTGAAGGGCAACCTAGTGAATGGGTAGCAATTAGTGAATTAGAAAATTATGATTTTCCTGAAGCTAATGCTGAAATTATCGAGAAAATAGTAGCCCGATACGCATAAAAAAGGGCATAAGTGAGCACAATGAACATCTCAATACAAAATAAGCTAAGCGAACAATTAGCATTAAATCCTGAGTTAACTCAAGTTAGTGTGATTGGTAGCGGCCATATAAATAGTACATGGCTACTTACGTGTATTGATAAACAGTTTATTGTGCAAAAACTTAATACTGAGGTATTTAAATACCCTGCTCAGTTAGTAAGTAATGCAAAACTAATTGAGCAGCATTTAAATACCAAACAACTACAAAGCAACTACCCCCTTGAAACAGTTAAGCATATAGCCATACAAAACAACGAACACTTAATAGAAATTGATAGCGCGCATTATCGCGTCCTTAGCTATATTAATGACAGTTACAGCGAAGACGTTGTTAAAAATGCGCAACAGAGCGAGCAAGCGGCTTACGCCTTTGGCGTATTCGCTCATGCATTACAAGATTTTGATACACAACAACTACATACTGTAATTCCTGATTTTCACAACTTAGCGATGCGCTTTGAGCAATTAAATATCGCAATCACAAATAACTCTGTAAATAGAGTAAAGCACTGCGCTGACGAAATAGAATATTGCTTATCGCAGCAACATTTAATCACCGAGCTTAATAGCATAGCTAAGCAGATACCACTTAGAGTGTGTCATAACGATACAAAAATAAATAATATGCTGTTTTGTAGTGCAACTCACAAAGCAAAAGCAGTGATTGATTTAGATACCTGCATGGCGGGATTTAGGCTTTATGATTTTGGCGACATGGTACGCACTTTCTGCTCCCCCGAAGCCGAGGATTCAACAAACTTACACAACGTTATTATTCGAAAAGATATATTTTCAGCCATTGTTAAAGGCTATGTAACGCCATTAAAAAGCAGCATGAGTACAAAAGAACAAGAAAGCCTGCTGTTAGGCGCTAAAATAATGCCGCTCATGTTAAGTGTGCGCTTTTTAACTGATTACTTAAATAACGATGTGTACTTTAAAGTGGCTCATGCAGAGCATAATTTAGAGCGAGCACAAAACCAACTCGCGCTTTATAAAAACATACTCAGTAACGAAAAATGGATGCACCAATGCTTAATGAGCTAAAGCTTATTTAACCTGAACTCTGGTTAAGAGATTTATTAACGTATTGAATCATGGTGATATTTAAATTTATTTTCTCTAGCCAGAGATTTTTAGTGAAAACAAGGCGAATTTACGCGTCAATAGCTGGCCTATTGCAAGTAAATTCAACGCAGTTAGCGCTGAAAATAGCTGCTTGAGATAGTTTTATTATCCATAGTTCAGGTTATTTACAAATTCAAGATACAAAAAACCAGTAAGCTAAAAACTTACTGGTTTTTTGTTAACTTTAAATCAGTCTATTTAGTAAATTACCAAATTTTTACGCGATCTTCTGGTTTGATATACATTTTATCACCTTCTTTTACGTCAAACGCTTCGTAAAACTCAGGCATATTCGACAAAATACCGATTACACGGTAGTGACTTGGTGAATGAGGGTCTGTTAATAAACGATTACGTAACTCTTCATCGCGATAGTTACGACGCCAAATTTGTGACCAACCCATAAAGAAGCGTTGATCGCCTGTGTAACCATCAATCACTGGTGATTTTTTATCACCTAAAGACAGCATATACGCTTTATGCGCAACCGTTAAGCCACCTAAGTCACCAATGTTTTCGCCAAGCGTTAGCTCGCCATTAACACTTGCATCCTCAAACGGTTTATATTCGTTATACTGTGCAACTAAAGCCGCTGTACGCTCTTCAAATTGCTTAAGGTCAGTCTCACTCCACCAGTTACGTAAGTTGCCATCACCGTCGTATTTAGCACCTTGGTCGTCAAAACCATGACCAAGCTCATGCCCAATTACTGCACCAATTGCGCCGTAGTTTACAGCATCATCCGCTTCTAAATTAAAGAATGGCGGTTGTAAAATAGCTGCTGGAAATACAATTTCGTTGTTTACTGGATTGTAATACGCATTTACTGTTTGCGGAGTCATGTGCCACTCAGAGCGATCAACTGGTTTACCCAATTTAGCAATCATGTCTGCGTATGCCCATTCGCTATAACGAATGTAATTGCCTACTAGCTCATCTGAGTTAATATCCAGCTCTGAGTAATCTTTCCACGTGTCTGGGTAACCAATTTTAGGCGTAAATTTGTCTAGTTTTTCTTTCGCTGCAAGCTTTGTTTCAGGGCTCATCCACTCAAGATTTTCGATAGCAACACCGTAACCTTTAATTACGTTATCAACTAATTCTTCCATGCGTGCTTTAGCTTCTGGCGGGAAGTTATCTTTAACGTATACCTTACCTAAAATTTCACCAAGTACACTGTTAGATGCATCAACCGCTTGTTTCCAAAGAGGTGCTTGTTCTTCTACGCCACGAAGTGTTGTGCTGTAAAAGTCAAAGTTAAGGTTAACTAAATCTTCACTAAGTAGCTCTGCATAACCACTTACAAAATGAAATTTTAAGTAGTTTTTCCACGTCGCTAAATCAGTGTCTTTGTAAATAGTAGCAAGTGCTTCTAAGTAGCTTGGTTGACGTACAATAATGTCACTTGCACTCACGCCTGCATCTTTAAAGAATGCAGCTAAATCAAGGTCACCCATCAACTTGCTTGCATCTGCTACTGTCATCTTGTTATAAGATTTAGTTGCATCACGGCTTTGCACACGGCTCCACTGAGCATCAGCTAGTGTTTTTTCAAATGCAAGTACGCTCTTAGCAGCTTCTGCTGCATTTTTAACGCCTGACTTAGCTAAAACATCAGTGATGTATTGCTCGTAAGAAGCGCGAATTTTAGTGAATTTTTCGTCATCTTTTAAGTAATAGTCACGATCTGGTAAACCAAGACCCGACTGAGATAAATACAATGCATACTCGCTTGAGTTTTTAGCATCGTTATTTACAAACCAACCAAACGGTAAAGTACCGCCTTGTTTTTGAATTTTAGCCATTAAACCCACTAAATCAGCTTTAGATTTAACGCTATCAATTGTATCTAATGACGGTTGTAATGGCGTAATACCTAGCTCATTACGCGCATCTTTATTCATATAGCTTTTATAAAATGCACCAATTTTGTACTCATCACTGCCTTTTTTAGCGGCTTTGTTTGCGGCTGCACTTTCAAGGGCTATTTTCATCGCTTTTTGCGACTCATCATATAACTGCGAAAAAGAACCGTAGTTAGATTTATCACCTGGTATTTCAGTTTTAGCTAACCACTGACCATTTACATGGTAGTAAAAATCGTCTTGTGCGCGTACTGAACTATCCATATTAGCTAATTCAATACCAAGCTCTAGTGGTTTTTCAGCGGGTGCTGTTACTACTGGAGTGTCGGTTACTTTAGTTTCTTGTTGTTTTTCACCACAACCTACCAAGCCAAGCGCAAGTGCGATACTTGCAGCAGCCATTGTTACTTTATTCATAATTATTCCGTTTGTTAGTTAGAATTGAATCATACCAATCTGCTTATATATGGGGTCTATTTAACGTTAAGAAAATTACGCTAGAACCAGGCAAAAATTTTTGTATCTAGCTGCTCTAAATAAAAAATTTTTAACGACGTTATAGTGCAATTTAATTCGTTAAATTGATCAAAGACTTATGCAGGTTGGTATCACATACCAACTCCATTAAATTCTTGAATATAGCAGGAGTAAAAATAGCACTGCCTACACGCTTTTACTTAATGGAATGGGTATCAAAGAGCTTTCGATCAATATAAAGCCCACGCAGTATCATAAACCTCATTAAGCCAACAATAAAATGGAATATGTAACAAAGTATTTTGAATGCGGTGAGCTGCCAAATTAGCTCCACCAATAACAAGATGGTGGGTAGTTAAGACTTACTTTTATTTTTTCCGTGAAGCGCTAAACGCTCTAGTTTTTCTTTTAAAGAAGGGGGTGCAGAAGATGCTATCGCGTTTAAGTAATCAGCTGTTTGCTCACTCATTTTACGTGAGTTGGTAACTGCAGGGCTGCCCGACTTATTCGCTGTACTTAATCTCTGAGTTGCTTGAGGATTTGCAGTTATTTTTATTTGCCCGAGCTCTGCCATTCCGGCAGCTCTAAAATGTGAAAGCATATCCATTTTTAAATAATTAAGCCTAAGCGCGATAGGTGCAGATACCGCCTCTATCATTAGCGTGCCGTCTCGGTAATTACTGACTCGGCATTTATCACCCAACTTAGGACCCAAAAAATCTTTTAATAGGGTTTGCTGTGTATCAAGTGCTTGGCTTTTGCCTGCATAAGCTGATAAACGATTATTTAACCCCGCCATAATATCGGTTAGCGGTTTTGGTGCATATCTATCTTTAGCCATTTTACACCTCGTAAAAGCTCACTTAGACCCAGAGATAATACTCTAGGTCTAAGTATACACTGCGTATTAATACTACGCGCCGGCTATTTGCATTTGCTCTATTAATACTGAGCCAGTTTGAATACCACCACGGCGTTCGATGTCACCACCAATAGCAGATATGCCTTTAAACATATCTTTTAAATTACCAGCAATGGTAATTTCGCTTACAGGATATTGGATTTCACCATTTTCAACCCAAAAACCAGCAGCACCACGAGAGTAATCACCCGTTACGGTATTTACGCCCTGCCCCATTAGCTCTGTAACTAATAAGCCGGTGCCCATCGTTTTTAATAGTGCAGTTAAATCGTTATGAGTTTGCTCAACAAGCCAATTATGTATACCGCCAGCATGCCCTGTTGGGGTCATATTCATTTTACGCGCAGCATAACTTGCTAATAAATAAGTTTGTAGCTCGCCGCCTTGAATAATTTCTCTATCGAATGTTTTAACACCTTCGCTATCAAACGGTGACGACGCCAACCCTTTTAAAATATGTGGGCGCTCGGCAATATTCACACAATTACTAAATACTTGTGTGCCTAAGCTATCAAGTAAAAAACTTGATTTACGATAAAGCGCACCACCACCAATTGCCGACACTAAGTGACCAAACAATGAATTTGCAATATCGGCTCTAAAAATAACAGGCACTTTCATTGTGCCTAACTTTTGGCTATTTAATTTAGCCAATGTTTCAGCTGCTGCTTCAAGCCCAACTGCTGCTGCGTCATTTAAACCCGCTTGATCGCGTGCAACAGTATAAGCAGAGTCGCGTTGCATCTGCTCGCCATCTTGACCTATTACCATCGTACTAATGCTATGACGAGTGCGTGGAAAGCCCGTTATCAAACCATGGCTGTTACCATAAACACGTAATCCTTGGTGAGATGAAAAACTCGCACCATCAGAGTTAACAATGCGCTCATCTGCATTTAATGCAGCTTGCTCAGCAGCATGACAAAGCTCAATACCTTCTTCAGGGCTTACATCCCAAGGATGGTATAAATCTAAATCTTTAGGATTAAATTCAAGTAACTCTTTGTCAGCAACGCCGTTAAATGGGTCATCCGATGTAAATTTGGCTATATCAATCGCTTTTTCGACTACCATGCGCAATGTTTTTGGATTTAAATCAGCTGTCGATGCTGAGCCTTTATTATTACCAACATATACACTAATGCCTAAGCCGCCGTCTTGGTTAAACTCAATGGTTTCTACTTCACCCATTCGTGTACTAACCGATAAACCAGACGTGCTAGACATGGCAGCTTCTGCAGCTGTAGCGCCTAATTTTTTAGCATGTTCGAGTACTTCTGCTACCGCATCTTTAACTTGCGATATTTGAGAATAAATTGGATCGTTTTGTTGGCTTTTCATAAATTAAGTCCTGAGCCTTAGAGGCATAATGCACGCATTTCTTATATTTAAATGCTAACACACTCAATGCATCACATCAGCTAATATTCCTAAGTATCATATTCATGTATAATGGCAAAAGTTATTTTTATTTAAGAGCACCCCATGGCAAAGAAAAAAGGCAAGCCTGCTGAAATTGAAGAAGAAATTGAATATGTATCAAGAACGGAGCTTAAGCGCGAAGCGCAAGAGTTTCATCAGTTAGGTACTGAAATTGCCAAAATGGGTAAAAAACAGCGCGAACGCCTGCCATTAAATGACGATTTAAAAGCGGCAATGGTTGTTGCTGATAAAATAAGTAATAAAAGTGACGCGTACCGCCGTCACTTAAACTACATCGCTAAAACGTTGCGTACTGTAGAAAACATTGACGCTATTAGAGCGATTATCGATGTAATGCTTAATAAAAATAACCAAGCTGAAGTATTGGTCAAAAAAATTGAGCAATTACGTTCAGACCTAATTGAACAAGGTGATGACCTTATCAATGAGACTATTGAACAGTTTCCGTCTCTTGATCGTCAGCAAATGCGTCAATTGGTTCGTAATGCGGCAAAAGAAGCGAAAGCTGAAAAGCCGGGTAAAGGTTATAAAGAGTTATTTCAATATCTCAAAGATGCCCATACCGTTACGTATTAATTAGACCGCATTAATTGATATTTTATTAAAAAAGGTGCTTCGGCACCTTTTTTGTTACAGATCAAACCGCCTCACTGCGTACTTTTTTATAATCACTCCCTAAATAAATACTTAGGTGCGCGTGATGATTAAACTTCCACAATGGGATCAAACCCTAATAAACAAATATAATGTGTCTGGCCCGCGTTATACCTCGTATCCCACAGCTCTATCACTGCGTGATGGATATCAACAACAAGACCTACTAAGCGCTGTAGAATCGTCAACGAGTCGTTCACTTTCTCTATATATTCATATCCCGTTTTGTAGCCAGCTTTGCTACTACTGTGGTTGTAATAAAATAATTACCCGCCATCAATCTAAGGCAGATACGTACCTCGACTTTTTAGCAAAAGAAATTACTGCCCAAGCTCATTTATTTAAAAACTACACGGTTGAGCAATTACATTTAGGTGGCGGTACTCCCACCTTTTTAACCGCAAAACAAATGACTCGTCTAATTAAGCTTTTAGAGCAGCACTTTAGTTTTACAAGCACAACAGAGCGCGGCATTGAAATAGACCCACGCTCACTTGCCGATAATATGCTTGTTGATTTAAGAATGCTTGGCTTTAACCGTGTCTCATTTGGGATTCAAGACTTTAACGACGACGTGCAACTTGCTGTTAATCGCCCGCAAAATGCAGATACGGTTAAGCAATTAATTACACAAGCTCGCGAGCTGGGATTTCAATCTATTAATACAGATATGATTTACGGGCTTCCTCTGCAAACGCCAGAGAGCTTTAAGCAAACTATAGAGCAACTTATTGAGTTAAGCCCTGACCGAGTATCGGTGTTTAACTACGCGCATTTACCAGAGCGCTTTGCCGCACAGCGTAAGATTAAAGATGCAGATTTACCCAGTGCACATAACAAACTCACTATGTTTAAAAACACGCTGGAGCAGATGACGCAAGCAGGCTATCAATTTATTGGTATGGACCACTTTGCAAAAACCGATAACGAACTAGCTATTGCGCAAAATGAAGGCAAGTTACATCGTAATTTTCAAGGTTATACAACCCATGGAAATTGTGATTTATTAGGCTTAGGCGTGTCATCAATTTCGCAAATTGGCACTGCTATTTTACAAAATCAAAAAGAATTAAAACATTATTACCACAGCGTAGAAACACAAAGCGGCTGCGCACTTAATAAAGGTATGCACTTAACACATGATGATGTAATTCGTGCTGATGCAATTAAGCAACTCATTTGCCAGTTTGAATTAGATATACAAGACTTTAGCGAAAAGCATGCGCTTATATTTAATGACTACTTTGAGGATGCGTTATTAGCGCTTGTACCACTTATTAAAGATGAACTAGTCACTATAATTAATAATAGAATTAGCGTAACACCACGCGGCAACTTATTCATTCGTATTATTTGCATGTGCTTTGACGCTCATTTACAAAAACAAATAAATGCGACGCGTTTTTCACGAGTGATTTAGCAGATCACTAATTTATTGCAATTAGTATGAAAATTTTTACGCATAAAAAAAGCAGACCAAGGTCTGCTTTTTTTGAGTACTCGATAAATTAAAGTTAGTTAAAAACCACTTTATCGCTGCCAGGAGCGGCTTTAAACTCGATGATAATTTTAGCGCAATCGGCTTTAACTTCATCTTTAAGTGTTTCTTCAGCTTGCCAACGAGCCTTATCTAGCTTAAAAATCTCTTTTTTAGCATATTTTTTACGTGCATCGTGTGTCGGCATTTCTTTAACTACCTGGTACATTTTATAAATGCCAGGATATTGTGTCGTTAAATCACGCTCGCTCTCAAAGCCATATTGAGACATAAGTACCCAAATACGTAAACAGCCTTCAGAAAACTCACACTGCTCTTCATTCATTGCACGCGCAATTAAATGAATACTATCGGCTAGTTTGGCATTTCGCTTTAAACGCGACTTCTCAAGCTTTTGCTTTTGTTCAGCCTGCGTTTTAGCAATTAACTTTTTTTGCGCATTTAACTTATACAGCAACTGACCCGCATAAAATGCCAGACCAACTATTATAGCAGCGCCTAAAAGTAAGGCTAAAATTACCGCGGTACTCATTATTTATCCTTACTATTTGTCGTCTTCATCTAACCATTCGTTGGCTAAATCGTCAGATAAGTATTGATCGAAATCAGAATTGCCTTTGCTTTCAATATCATCTTCAAGGTCATCTTCAAATTCGTCTTCATCCTCGTCTTCAATACCAAGAATTTCACACAACGCCTGATGGCGAGCAATACGGCTATTAAAGTACTTAGCATCTTTACCAGTTAGCATTTCACCTTCTTCATGACGCTCTACTAATTTAAGTAAACGCTCGTCATTCTCAAGTGCTTCTAGCTCTTGTTCAGGTGTAAATTCAGGCTCGATTACCTTTTTCAGCTCAATAGTTGGCTTTAAGTTGCGTTTCATTTCAACTTTAGGCTCAGGCGCAGTTGCAATTAATGGTACAGGCTTTTTACTGCCTACACGCTTATCTTTAGGCGCGTGACCAGCATTATGGCTTTCGCTATCTAGTAAATCTGGCGCGTTACGAGAACCTGGCTTAGCGCCTTTGGTTTTTTTAACTCGCTGCTCTTTTAATGCGCGCATTTCTTTAAGCTTATCTTGGCTTAAACGAACAGGTCCGTTTGCTGGGCTTTTGCGTGACTTTTTAGTTCTACTCATATCTTGATCATCTCACTTAAGAGGTTTTGAGCGAAGCGCAAATTAATGGGCATCGCAGTGCTGGCCTAGCCAGAAGAATTCAGTTTGCGCTTAGAGGTTGGGTCTCTCATTTAAAAGCGCCTTAGCTAATTAATCGCTAATTTTAAACGGTGGGTATTGTAACAGGACAAATAAAAAGGCGGTAGAGAAAACATCTCTACCGCCTGCTAATCTGAGCGCCATTATCTGGACACTTCTCCCTTCGACTTTTTTTAGTCTTTATTATTTTTATTATTATCAGTCCGTATTGTTATTATTTTTACGTTCCTTGTTACATTCCATTTTGTTTTTATTATTAAACTTCCATGAGTTTTTTATTATTTTCGGTCATCCTGACACTTTTTTATTATTTCCTTTAGTAGCACTAATCTTATGCTATGTAGTCATGCCGCGTTACTTTCCTTGATAGTTATTTCCGTTTTGTTATTGTTGTTTTGCGACAGTGGTTAATTTACTCGTTAATGATTTTGTTACAACTGGTTTATATAACTTTTATTATCTTTATTACATTGAGATATAAAAATAAACATAAATTACAATAAGTTAATCAATAATAAAAAATAAAAAGAAGACTTTTCTTACAACCAGACATGGTCAATGTCTTACATTAAAACGGACGATATCGTTAATTTTTGACACAAAAAAAGCAGCCTAGGCTGCTTTTTTTAACACATTGTAGTTTATTTATTATTAACTGCTAAATAAATACGACTTTAGTGTAAGCCACCTAAATACTGAGAAAGTACTTCGATGTCTTTATCTGTTAATTTTTTTGCAATATCGCCCATCATGCCATTTAAGTCATTGTGACGAGTACCATCACGGAATTTTTCAAGTTGAGCCTTGATATATCCTGGATGCTGAAAAGAAATTTTTGGAAACTTAGCAAGTGACGAGCCATTACCACGTGGGCCATGACATGCTGCACATGATGGAATTCCACGTTCTGCATCGCCTGCTTTAAAAAGCATCTCGCCAACTTCAACAACATCTTTAGGTGTAGCACCTTCAGTCATGTTCATTGAAGAAAAATAAGCAGCTAGATCTTTCATGTCTTGCTCGCTAAGTGGCATAGCCATAGCGCTCATTACTGGATCCATACGCCCTTCTTTGCCGCCTGACGTCATACCTAATTTTAAATCCTGAAGTTGCTTGAGGATATAATCTGGATGTTGACCTGCAATTTTAGGGTAAATATTAACCGGCGCATTACCGTCTGGGCCGTGACAAGCCGCACACGTTGCTGATTTTTCTTTACCTGCGTTTACATCGCCATCAAATGCTGTTGCGTTGCTTGCTGACAACGCACCAAGCAATATTGTTAAAGATAGTGCTATTTTTTTCATGGTGAATTCTCTGTTTCCGACCCTGTATCATCTACAATCGTGATGTTGTAATACATATATTCTACACGATAATAAATTCTCTGGCACGTTTTCTACACATATTAAGCTTATAATTTACAGGGTTTTGACTTAGATTAAGCTTTAACATGTTTTAAATGTACCATAGGTGCTGTTTTTAGGTGGTTAAATACGCTTTTTAATACATCCTTTATAGTATAAAATACGCGCCCTGAGTGAATTTGGTTTACTCAACGTTATTTATTTAAGTTTTAGGAGAGCCTGTGCTCAAATCTCGTATCAAATATAATACTGCGTCTTTCGTAACAAGCGCTCCCGACATTACTAAATTACCTGCTGATACGGGAATTGAAGTTGCGTTTGCCGGTCGTTCCAACGCAGGTAAGTCGAGTGCATTAAATGCATTAACCGATCAGAAGCTAGCACGTACAAGTAAAACACCTGGACGTACTCAGCTAATCAATACATTCGATTTAGCTGATGTTGACGATATGCGCCTTATCGATTTACCAGGCTATGGTTTTGCTAAAGTACCAATCGAAATGAAAAAGAAATGGCAAAAATCGCTAGGCGAATACCTACAAAAGCGTCAAAGCTTAAAAGGTATTGTTATTTTAATGGATATTCGTCATCCATTAAAAGATTTAGACCGCGATTTAATTAATTGGGCTATTGGTAGTGAAATTCCAGTATTGGCACTATTAACTAAAGCCGATAAATTAAAGCAAGGCCCTCGTAAATCACAAGTACTGCAAGTTCGTCGTGAATTAAGCACGCTTGATGGGGATATTACAGTTCATGCATTTTCATCATTAAAAGGTACGGGTTTACCAGAAGTAGCTAAAAAACTAGATGAATGGTTTTTAGGTCCTGTTATTGCTGTACCACCTACCGATGAAACAATCACAGACGAAACGAACCCAGAGGCTTAAACGCTGGCGTTACGATAAATAAAACTGCTTTCCTGCAGATTTAATAAAATAGCCGAGCTTATCAGACTCGGCTTTTTCAGCCCACTGATAATATACGCTTCGCGCAACACGCGCACTACAGCCATAAGGTAGCTTTAGATAAGGCACTTTTGACCCATTATAGTCTTTTATAACTAAAGGCTGCTGAGCGCTCACCAACCACTGCCTAGCTAAATTATCAATACAACACAACACCTGCCCTTGCACTGTATTTTCAAAACGCCAATCAACAATAATAAACGGCGCATCATCAACCGTTATTGTTATTTTTTCGACAGGTGTTTTTAAATAAAATTGCTCACCTTCTTTACATAAAACAGAAGCAAACAGCTTCACCATGGCTGGGCGTGTTATTTCGCTGCCATCGTAAAACCATTTCCCCTCATGATTAATGACAATTGGCAGTTCACCACAATGATTAGGCTGCCAACTATCAGAAGGTTTGCTTGGCTCGCTTAATTGCTTGCTAAGCTCACTTAAAGAAATCACTGTTTTTTAAGTGTAATTGCAAATGTAACAGGCACTGCTGTTGCAATTGAAGGTAAGCCCGCTAGCTCTTGCAGCTTTTTAACGCCTTCAGTTACACCAAAATCATCACTATTAATAATAATAGGTGTTAATGATGATACCGTTAAATCACCACTTTGCGTGCTGTTAACGAGTACATCAATTGCCAATGGCTTTTTATTACCGTGAAAATCAAGCTCAGCTTTAATACCCTTCAATACATATTGACCAGGCTTTTTAATATTGCTCAGTTCTTTAGTTAAATTTGCAGTTAAAACAGCATTGGGGAATTTAGCGGCTTCGAATAAAAATGTCGTTAAACGCTCATTACGAATAGGAATTAGAGTTTCGGCTGATGTTAAATCAACATTAACGCTAAACTCGCCTTTATCAGAAAGCATACCTTCAAGGTTAGTAAAATGGTGAGCTTCAGCAATCGAATCTTTTTTAATTGAAACAAAGCTTAATTGGCTTTTATCATTCACTAGCTGCCAATTGGCCTGAGCAACATTAGAAATAACTAAACTTGATAAAGAAAAACCTGCAATAGCTAATGCTTTAAACATAACGCACTCCTTAGTAATAAAATGAAAAGAATAAAAATAATATCACTTCGATGGTATCACCTGCGATGTACCCAAACCACCTCGAAATGACGAATGAATAATACAATTGGTATAGCGCAATAAAGAATTAATTAGATAGGATTTTCAGGCGTAAAACAAAAAACGGCCCACCAAACAAGTTGGTAGGCCGGTATAGCAAACTGGGGAGAAGCTATCAATTTGTTGCACCCTTTCAGATGCATCATCAACAGGATGTCCTACAGGATAGGACAGGCGGGACTTTAACAAAAGCACGCATTAAAATACAATCATATTCCTGTAAAACAGCTCGAATTGACGAACATATAACTATTTAATACAAATAGTTGCTTAAATTAACCTTATTTTAACTAAAGCTTGCATATACCTGATTGAATCGCTGTTATTCGCCATCTTTATTAAACATAAAAAAAGCGCCAAAAGGCGCTTTAATTAAAATGCTCAAATTGCATTAATGAGCTTGTTCCCAGTTGTCACCTTCATCAGCTTCAACTATAAGTGGTACATCTAGCGCAGCAGCTTGCGACATCAGTTCACAGATGTGTTTTGTGTACTGTGGTGCGCAGTCTGTTTTGATTTCAAATACTAATTCATCGTGCACTTGCATAAGCAGCTTAATTGTATTTGGCGCTTGTTCGTGTACCCAGCGGTTAACGCTCAGCATTGCCTTTTTAATAATATCGGCGGCAGTACCTTGCATTGGTGCGTTTATAGCAGCACGTTCGGCTCCTTTTCTACGCGCCCCATTACGTGCGTTTATTTCTGGTAAATGTAGGCGACGACCAAATATTGTTTCAACGTAGCCATTTTCAGCTGCTTTTTCGCGCGTTGTTTCCATGTACTCTAATACACCTGGAAAACGCTCAAAGTATTTATCTATGTAATGCTGCGCTTCGTGGCGTGGCACGTCTAGCTGACGTGCTAAACCAAATGCCGACATACCGTAAATTAAGCCAAAGTTTACTGCTTTCGCCTTACGGCGCATATCGGTAGTTACATCATCAAGCTCTACACCAAATACTTCAGCGGCAGTTGCACTATGTACATCTAAGCCGTTAGCAAATGCATTTAATAGACCTTTGTCTTGTGAAAGATGCGCCATAATACGCAGCTCAATTTGACTGTAATCGGCAGCAACAATTTTATAACCATCTGCGGCTATAAACGCTTCACGAATACGACGTCCTTCTTCTGAACGAATAGGAATATTTTGTAAATTAGGATCAGTTGAACTCAAGCGCCCCGTAGCTGTAATTGCCTGATGATAAGACGTATGTACACGCTGGGTTTTCTCATTCACCATTAATGGTAATTTATCGGTGTAAGTTGATTTAAGCTTTGATAAACCACGGTGCTCTATAATTACTTTAGGTAGCGGATAATCATGAGCAAGTTCTTGCAGTACTTCTTCTGCGGTAGAAGGTGCACCTTTAGGCGTTTTTTTAATAATAGGCAGTCCAAGCTTTTCAAACAACAGTACTTGTAGCTGTTTTGGAGAACTTAAGTTAAATGGTTCGCCTGCTATTTCAAACGCTTCTTTTTCAAGCTCAATTAAACGCTCGCCTAAACGTTGACTATGCGCTCCAAGCATATTGCTATCTATCGCAACACCGGTGCGTTCAATATCAGAAATCACACTAATAAGTGGCATTTCTATATCTTCAAATACCGATTTTAGCTTTTCATCAGCTGCTATTTTTGGCCAAAGCACTTCGTGTAAACGCAAAGTAATATCGGCATCTTCTGCGGCGTAAGGCGCTGCTTTTTCAAGTTCAATTTGGTTAAAGGTAAGTTGCTTTTTACCTTTGCCAGCAATATCTTCAAAGCTAATATTTTTATGACCTAGGTATTTAAGTGCTAGCGAGTCCATATCGTGACGCGTGCCTACACTATTAAATACATACGACTCAAGCATGGTGTCAAACTTAATACCATTTAGCGCAAAACCTGCATTCGCTAATACACTTTTGTCATATTTAAGGTTTTGCCCTACTTTAGCTTTGTTTTCATCTGCCAAAATTGGACCTAGCTTTTGCATTACAAATTCAAGGCTTAATTGCTCAGGCGCACCCGGATAGTCATGCGCTACCGGTAAATACACAGCTTCACCCGCTTTTACGGCAAAGCTCATACCCACCAATTGCGCTTTCATGTAATCAAGGCTGGTTGTTTCAGTATCAAATGCAAATAACTCAGCACTATTTAATTGCTCTATTAGCGTATCAAACTGAGCTTGCGTTAAAATAGTTTCGTAATGAGCATCTTCTACTTTTGGTAATTCAGTGGCTTCGGTAGGTACAGCTAAATGTGTTTCAGCATCTTTAGGATTATCAAGTAATTCAGCTAACCAACGACGGAATTCGCACTCACCATATAATGCAATTAATTCGTCTTTGTTAGGCTCTTGAAGCTTGAATGTATCAAGATCAGATTCAACTTCAACATCGCACTTAATTGTCGCAAGTTCGTAGCTTAAAGGCAGATGATCAAGAGCAATTGCTAACTTTTCGCCTATTTTACCTTTAATCTCACTGGCGTGATCCATTACACCTTGAAGAGAACCATATTTTTCTAACCATTTAACTGCAGTTTTAGGACCACAACCTTCAACACCCGGAATATTATCGACCTTATCACCCATTAATGCTAAGTAATCAATAATAAGTTCAGGGCCTACACCAAACTTTTCAACCACGGTAACGGGATCTGAAATACTGTCGGTCATCGTGTTTATTAGCGTAACGTGTTCATTAACAAGCTGTGCCATGTCTTTATCGCCAGTAGAGACGAGTACATGTCGTTTTTGCTCTGACGCTATACGTGCAAATGTACCAATAACATCATCAGCTTCAACGCCTTCAATACTAATTAGCGGAAAGCCCATCGCTTTAATAATACTGTGTATCGGTGCTATTTGAGTGCGTAAGTCATCCGGCATAGGCGGACGATTTGCCTTATACTCGCTATACATATCGTTACGGAACGTTTTACCTTTAGCATCAAATATAACCACCATATGTGAGGGATCGTATTGTCTGATCAAGCTTTTAAGCATGTTGATCACGCCATAAATAGCGCCCGTAGCTTCACCTTTAGAATTAGTTAAATGCGGCGGAGAATGATAAGCACGAAATAAATATGACGAGCCATCAACTAAAATAAGTGGGTTTTCGGGGATCTGAGCCATGGTGAATTTGGATCCTAAATGCAAAAAATTAAGGTAATTATAAGCATGCCATAAGGTAGTAAATAAAACGACAGTGAATTACTGCTTATCGTGTTATTAAAACTATAGCAAGCTGTGGATAAGTGTGTAGATAACAGCCACGAGCTATTCTTCCAAAGCATCATAAAATGCCTAGAAAATACTTTAACTGTATGTTTTAATTTAAAAAAGATAATACGAGGTTCTTTTTTTATTATTTTAAACCAATGTGGAAAAAGGTTTTCTAACGACTGCTTGTGTTGTTATTCACTTTGATTATTCGCGTCCATTTAAATAACCGGAGGAGTATTCTAGCACAATGGATCGAAGATCATAGCGATCCTTTATAATTTTTTTAAAGGCAAAGTGATCGCAAATGGCATAAACCGCAAAACAACTTGCATAGGGAATGATTTTTGTACTAAAAATTTATTTTCGCGAGAAATTTTGAGCATGTTAGACTTCATCCGATCGACTTATAAAAAAGACTTTAGGGGCACAAAAGCATGAAAAACGTAGCGGTAATATTAGCAGGGTCTGGTGTGTACGATGGTAGTGAAATTAATGAAGCAATTTTAACTTTATTACATATAGCCAAAAATGGCGCAACGTATCAGTGTTTTGCACCGGATATTGAACAACTTCATACCATTAACCATTTAACGGGCGAAGTAATGCCTGATAAACGTAATGTATTAACAGAAGCGGCTCGTATTGCACGGGGTGACATTAAATCGCTGCTTGAACTAGACGTAACTCAGTTTGACGCATTAATTGTACCTGGCGGTTTTGGCGCTGCAAAAAACTTATGTGACTTTGCAATTAAAGGCGCAAAAGCAAATATTAATGAAGACGTCCTTAATGCTTGTAAATCATTTGCAAAAGAAAATAAGCCTGCTGGTTATATGTGTATTGCACCCGCTTTGATCCCATTTATTTACGATAACGCCATACTTACTATTGGTAACGATGCAGAGACAGCACAAACGCTAAGCACATTAGGCGCTAAACATATAAATTGTGCAGTAGATGATGTTGTTATTGATCAGCCAAATAAGCTAGTTACAACCCCAGCTTATATGCTTGCGCAATCGATTATTGAAGCCGATGCAGGGATCGAAAAACTAGTTAGTAGCGTATTATCAATAAATTGATCTTAGGATCTAAAAGTTAATTGTATGACTGTTTGCGCTTATTAAATTGCTTAACAAAAAACAGTAAATAATTAAATTTTATTGCGTTAACGCAAAAAGTAGTCAGTTTTATTAATAAAAACGCCTCTTAGCATTTTATAAATTGGCTCAGAGAGTTATAATCGGTTTAATTTCCGTCATCTTTAATCGTGATTGATCACGTTCAAATCGAAGTGAGCAAGGCAAAATGAAAAAATTAACAGCTGCAGCATTATTAATGCTAGCAACCACTGCATACGCACAGCCATATGATAACTCTATGACTGAAGATGCAATTAAAGCACGTCTCGCGCCGGTTGGTGCTGTATACCTTGAAGGCGATAAAGCTGCTGTAGCAGCCGCGCCTACAGGCCCTCGTTCTGGTGAGCAAGTGTATCAAGGTGCATGTTTTGCATGTCACGGTACTGGTGCACTAGGCGCGCCTAAATCGCCTGACGATTGGGCTCCACGTATAGCTAAAGGTAAAGACACTTTACTTGAGCATGCACTAAATGGCTTTAATGCGATGCCTCCAAAAGGCACCTGTATGGATTGTTCTGATGATGAGATAAGCGCTGCTATCGACTTCATGACATCTAAGTAAATACAGCTGAAATACACAAAAAAGGTTTACTTCGGTAAGCCTTTTTTAATACCTAAAATAGTGTTTCTAGCCAGTATGGTAGTACGAATATCAACTTGACGATAAGCGCTAAAAGTGAAAGTATAAGGCTAATAACTATACAATAAAAATAGCCGGTTAGATCATTGGAAGATAAACTCTCAGTATCGAGTAAATTGGCGTATCAAAATAAACGTCTAAAAACATTACTCAATAAATACAAACAATCACATCACTTACAAAATGCGCTGATACAATTATCAGAGCAAGCAAGTACTGTTGCCGAGCTAACCCTACTTTATCCCGCTATCCACGACATTTTACAAAAATATGTGCCGAGTAAAAGTTTTTATGTGGTGCTATTAAATCAATATAGTCAATCGCTAGAACTTTCTTACTTTTCAGATGAAAAAGATGGTATTGCCGTCGCCCTTAACCAATCAAATAGCTTTGATGAAGGCGCCACTGGCTATGTATTTAAACAGGGTAAAACCACATGTTTTACCAAGCAGCAAATGCAAAATGCCGCAGCAGAAGGTTTATTTAAAGCATTAGGCACTCCAGCAGAGCATTGGGTAGGTGTACCGGTTTACCAAGAACATAATATTATCGGTGTATTAGCAGCGCAAAGTTACGATACAAAACAAGGCTATAGCTCACAACAAATACAATTACTTGAGTTTATGTCGCTTTATTTAGCAACTGCAATAGAGCGTGTAAAAAAACGAGAGCTCCTTGAGTCAGAAGTTAAAATTCGTACCCGAGCACTCACTCAAAGTAACGACGCGTTAAACCTTGAAATAGAACAACGCAAACGCGCACTTCAACGCCAACAAATTCTGTTTAAAATATCTGAAATAGCAACGCAAGCTAAAAACCTTGATGATGCTTACTTTAAGATACATGAAATAATAAAAACAATTACCTACGCAGAAAACTTATATATTGCACTTTACGATAAAGAGTCTGGCTGGATAAGCTTCCCTTATTGTGTAGATGAATTTAAAGAAAACACTCAACCAAGACGCTTTGCTAAAGGTTATAGTGAACTGGTAATTAGCACTGAAGAAACGCAACTTATACACCCGTGTAGGGCAAAAGAACTAATAGAAAGCGGTGTAGTACAAAGGGCTAAGCCTGTACAAAAAGAGCAAATGGCCACTAGTTGGTTAGGCGCTCCACTTAAAACAGCTCAAGGTGTTATCGGCCTTATTGTTTGCCAAGCTTACGATAACAAACATATTTTCAGCCAGGATGATTGTGAGCTAATTACCTTTGTATCACATCAAATTGCAGCTGTTTTACAAACAAAGCTCGCCAATCAAGCGATTGCAAAAAGCCATCAAGAACTCGAATTTAGAGTCAATGAAAAAACCAAAGAACTGCGTCAAACTAATCTGCATTTACAAATGCAAATAGATGAACGTAAAAAAATAGAGCAGCAGCTTTATCATGACGCACATCACGACTCTCTTACTAGCTTACCTAATCGCAGCCTATTTTTAACTCAGCTTGAAAAAACGCTACAACATTATCAGCGCTTTCCTGAACATAACTTTGCTGTTTTATTTATTGATTTAGATAAGTTTAAAGACATTAACGACCAGCTTGGTCACCATGCTGGCGATCAGTTTTTAATTAACGTTAGTGAGTTATTTGCCCAGTGTATACGCGAACATGATTTACTAGCACGCTTAGGTGGCGATGAGTTTGTTATTTTATTAACGCACTTAACTGAGCCTCAACAAGCCGAAGATGTTGCCAATCGTATTATCGACTTAATGGAAAAGCCTTTTTGCCTTAAAGGGGAATATTTACAAAGTGGTGCAAGTATAGGGATAACCTATTCAAAGAAAAGCTATACTCATACGGATGAAATTATTCGTGATGCCGATGCTGCAATGTATCACGCTAAAAACTCCGGAAAAAATCGCTACGAGCTATTTCATCCGCTATTAACGCAATCAATACCTGCGCAGGCACTAAAAGCACAACATCACCTTGATATATTACCTATGAGTTTTAGAAGCTCAGAAATAATTACTCTTGATGAGCAACATCAGTCTGAATCTTTATTTGAAGCATTTGGTGAACACCCAATACTTGGCTTTACTAGCTTTGATATTTTGAAAAAGTTTGCATCAGATAAAGAACAGCACCTCGAGATAGAGTTACAGTTATTACAACGCGCTTATGCACAAGCAATTACCGCAAATGTAACTATGGCGCTGGTTCCTTGCTCTGGTTTACTACTTGAGGAGCACGAATTTGTTTTATTTACAGATACGCTAAATAAACAACAAGGGCATAGCCAGCTCTGTTTGCTATTTGATGAGCAAGAAATTCGTCACGCAAGCGCAATACAAATAGAAAATCTCAAAAAGCTATCACAACTTGGTTATTCAATTGGTTTAAACAATTTTGCTAAAGATAGATGCGAACTTAATTTACTAACCGATATTAATTTTGACTATCTGCTACTTAGCTCGACCTTTAGTAAACGTGTTTTACAACAAGAAAGTTACGATTTTCAGCTACAGGGCGTGCTTGCAATTACGAAGCTAAAAGCAATGAAAGTTATTGCTAAAGGACCATCGATACTCAATTTTAGAGCTTTACTAGACAAGCACGGTTTGGCATTTTTTGTGGGAAAACAACACGCTCTAGTGTGCTCTGAGTTGCCTGAAATACAAGCAACCCAGTCTTTATAAAATTAGCCTGAGGTATTACTCAGGCTTTTTAAACATTGCACGAAGGTTAGCGACTCTTGCTTGGCCTTTTTCCATTCGCTCTGCTTGCGTATTTGGCGCCTTTTTATTTTCAAACGCGAGATCGTCCTGCGGTAACTCTTGTACAAATCGGCTTAACTCAGTTTGTGAGGTTTCACCAAATTGACGACGTATTTTTGCATAAGTAAGTGTTAACTCCTGCTGTGCACGAGTAATACCGACATAAGCTAAGCGGCGTTCTTCATCTACGTTATCTTCATCAATACTTACCTGATGCGGAAGTAAGCCCTCCTCCATGCCTACCATAAATACATATGGATACTCTAAGCCCTTTGATGCATGAAGTGTTGATAAGTGCACTGCATCGGTTTCATCTTCTTCTTCGTTACGCTCAAGCATGTCGCGAAGGGTTAGCTTGCTAACAACCTCAGCCAATGTCATTGGCTCGTTGTCGGCATCACCGGTCAACATATCGGTGATCCAGCGATACAGCTCAGATACGTTTTTCATACGCATTTCAGCGGCTTTTGCACTCGGTGACGACTCGTACAAATATGCCTCGTAATTAATATTACGCACTAAGTCTTTAACAGCTTCAAGCGTATCACCGCGTACTGCGTTATCGGATAGCTCAACAACCCAGCGTGCAAACCCAGCAAGCGCATTAAAACCACGCCCTTTTAGTCTGTAGCCTAAATCGTTATCAAAACAGGTAGCAAATAAGCTCATGTGCTTTTCGTTAGCAAGCGTACCAAGCTTTTCAAGTGTGACCGTGCCTATTTCGCGTCGTGGTGTATTTACGATACGTAAAAATGCATTGTCATCATCTTGATTAACTAGCAAACGTAAATACGCCATAATATCTTTAATTTCTGAACGAGCAAAAAATGACATCCCGCCACTAATTTTATAAGGGATACGGTTACTCATTAATGATTTTTCAAAGCCACGTGCTTGATGATTACCACGATATAAAATCGCGTAATCTTTATAGCTGGTACGCTTCATAAACTTATGTGAAATTATTTCAGCAACCACACGCTCAGATTCATGCTCTTCATCGCGGCACCCTATTACTTTAATCGGCTCACCATAACCTAGTTCACTAAATAACTTTTTCTCTATGTCATGTGGGTTATTCGCAATTAAAATGTTAGCCGCTTTTAGTATTCGCCCTGCACTTCGATAGTTTTGTTCAAGCTTTATAAGTCTAAGCCCTGGGTAGTCTTTACCTAATAACACTAAGTTTTGCGGGCGAGCACCACGCCATGAGTAAATTGATTGATCGTCATCACCTACCACAGTAAAACGGGCACGCTCGCCTACTAGCAATTTAACAAGTTGATATTGGCTTGTATTGGTATCTTGATACTCATCCACCAGCAAGTATTTAAAGCGTTGCTGCCAGCGCTCACGTGATGTGGCGTTATTAGTAAGTAACAAAGTAGGGATCATAATTAAATCATCAAAATCCAGTGCGTTATAAGCACGTAGCTGATTTTGATAGCGAGCATACAGCTGTGCAAACAATGCCTTTTGCGCATCACGCGCTTCGCGTATTGCTTGCTCTGGCAGTACTAATTCATTTTTCCAACTACCAATTTCCATTTTAAGTAGTTTGAGTAAGTCCTTGTCTTTTTTTAGCTCATCTTCGGTAAGCTCACTAATAAGCTGATTGGTATCTTGATCATCAAATAACGAAAAGCCGGGTTTAAACCCTAATGTGCTTAACTCTTTTTTTATTATTTCTAAACCGAGTGTATGAAACGTTGATACCCATAAACCTTTAGCGTCTTGCTTTCCGAGCGTTTGCAGTACTCGTTCACGCATTTCTTTGGCTGCTTTATTGGTAAAAGTAACAGCGGCTATATTTCGCGCTTTGTACTCACATTTTTTCACTAAATAAGCGATTTTATTCGTAATAACACGGGTTTTACCAGAGCCTGCGCCTGCGAGTACTAAGCATGGACCACTAATATATTTTACGGCTTCATCTTGTTTAGGATTGAGTTTCATAACGACCAAAGAAATTTAAAAGACGCGCAATTTTAACGTAACCACTACTGCGAGCATAGCAATTGCCTTAATTAATTAAGGTAAAGATGATCATGTGTTAAATACCATGGGTATAAGGTAATATTAGTTATTATTATTTTAGGCCGCATCGAAGGGACAAATATGATCAACCCAGCAAAACTTGAAGAAATTGCTAAGCAAATTACTAGCAATATGCCGCAAGGTGTAAAAAACCTAGCAGAGACACTCGAAGGTAAAACAAAGCAAGTTTTACAAAACAAGCTTGCTGAGATGGATTTTGTGAGCCGTGAAGAATTTGATGTGCAAAGCCAAGTACTTATTCGTACTCGCGAAAAACTAACCGAACTTGAAGCTAAAGTTGCATTGCTTGAGCAACAACTTAGCACTGAGACTGATGCTGAATAATTATACCAATTGCATTAAATTAGTGTTCTATTATAGCGATAAGAAAATAGCTCAATAACAAGGCTAAAATTATGGTACATAGTTGTTCTATATAAATAATTTTTAACGTAGTTAGTGAGTTATTTAATACGCTAGAATGATCATTTTTTTAATAAAATTGGTATTAATTTAGTGTACAAAAAAGGCAGCTTAGGCTGCCTTTTGCGTTTTACCAAGTTTATTCAAATAGCTCATCAAGTACGTAATAAAATAATTTAGCCTGTTGATCTAAACTCACACTCAGCATTTTTTGCGCAACTTGCTCGCCAGTTATTGGTTTGTAACGCTTTAAAAACGGAAGTCGTGTAATAACAGGAAAAATAATACTGCCTATCTTTTCTGCCACTCTAAATTGCTCACGATCACCTAATAATAAAGAGGGTTGTAAAATACTTATTTTATCAAAAGGGAGTGCTTTAATATGTTGCTCAAGCTCACCCTTCATTTTCAAATAAGCACTATTACTGTGCGTGTTCGCCCCGCTTGATGACACTAAGCAGTAATGCGTAACACCATTACATGCCGCTAACTGCGCCGCTATAAACTGATAATCAAAATCTACTTTACGCTGAGCTTGTGTAGAGCCCGCCCGTTTACGGGTTGTGCCCAAACACGAAAACAATACGTCACCTTTAAAAAGCTCAACGTATTGAGTTAATTTTTCAAAATCAATAACGTGATTAACTAGCTTTGCGTGTGTAATAGGCAAAGCCCGACGACTTAACGTAACCACTTTGGTATAACGATCGCTATTAAGTAGCTTATGTAGCAACTCATTACCGACCAAACCTGTAGCACCTATTAATATCGCCGTTTTAGTCATAAATTTATTTATTTTCGCCCACTTTATTAAGTACGTGCTGCACTGCTTTTTTGTAGCTTTGCGTTTCTTCACTCGCGCACGTTACTACAGATTCTAAATCATGAAGATGGCCGTTTTCTAAACCATAAACCCAACCATGAACGCTTAGCTCTTGGCCGCGTTCCCACGCATCTTGCACAATGTTAGTACGGCATACATTACGTACTTGCTCAATTACATTTAGCTCAATAAGGCGGCTTAAACGTTCGCTTTCTGGCATTGCATCAAGTTGTTCAAGATGCTTTTCTTTTACATCCCCTACATGGCGTAGCCAATTATCAATAAAGCCAAATTTTGCATTGTTTAAAACGGCTTGTACGCCACCACAGCCATAGTGACCTACTACCATGATATGTTTTACTTTTAAAACCTCTACAGCGTACTGCATAACCGACAAACAGTTATGGTCAGTGTGTACAACCACGTTTGCAACGTTACGATGCACAAATAATTCGCCTGGTAATAAATCAACTATTTGATTAGCAGGTACACGAGAGTCTGAACAACCAATCCATAAATACTCTGGATTTTGTTGCATAGATAAAATTTTAAAAAACTCAGGATCAGCTTCGCTTGTACGTGCAGCCCAACGTTTATTGTTATCGAATAAATTTTTTAACTTTCTCATTGCATCTCTTATTAAGTCGAGGACGGAAATTTAATGGATATTAGCAAGAATCAAAATATTACGAGGCGTTAACTGCTTTTCACAAAACGTTTTAACGCTTACTTGATAGCCTTGCTGTTGCAAATATAAAGCACGATCGAGCACAAGCCAAACTTCAATTGCTCTTCTGAACACATGTCGAACCAGTTCAACTCGGTCAGTTATTTTTTTTCGAGCAACCCCAACATCTAAATATTTATTATAATCAGTATCTTGAGGTAGGTTTATTGCCTTTTTGTCTGCAGCCCATGCACAAAATGATTTAAACGAATCTGAGAATATAGCTTTGTTAACCGAAGGTACGCTTACATAATATTGCTCGCCAGTAATTGATTTTCTAAGTGCGTCAAAACCAAGTCGCCATTCAAGTTCTGTTTTACGTACTTTTTCCAGACGAGAAGGCGCTGTGACAGTTTCTTGTAATGCGAGCTTTAAATCGCGATGCGTTAGGTTAAGCTCACTTTGGTTTGCAACCTCACTCATTACACGGTACTCATTAGCCGTAAATAAATGATAGCAACAAGGTGAAAAGCTAATTTTCTGTACTTTCGCTAAACTTGCTTGGCGCATAAATGCTTGGTGCAAACCACCACATGCGTGTAGCGCTACGGCATGCATATCAGCATTAAAAAATTGAGTGATATCCTCTTTTAATACATCTGCTTGGCTAAAGTGCATTGCCAAGCCTTGTTGCTGTGCACTTTTTTGTCCTTGCTCGCATAAGCTTTGTTGCAGTTCAATACTATGCACATCACTTGCGCCATTAAAAGCAAGCATTCGCCCTAAGTGTCCTTTACCCGCACACCACTCTAAAACTGGTTGCTTAGTAGTAGGTAGTGCAGATACAAAATCTTGTAACTGATCAAACTTACGACCTTTAATGCCGTTACTTATCCAAAACGGATAATCAGCTCGAGAGTGTGCAGAGCTAGGTAAATCACATAGCTTAGCAAGTTCATCAAGTTGGTTTATGTGTTGGCTAAAAAATTGGTATAGCTGATTTTGATCGTTATCAAGAACGGTTACCTGATCATCAGTTAGTTCGCTAAGCATGCCTTGCAGCTCTGGCCAAGGAATAGTGTCAAAATCAAATGCGGTGCACTGCCAATACTGACGATGGCGCATTAAAAGTGAATCAAGTGCAAAAAATTGCTCAGCTAAAGTCATAACAGCTTAAAAAATAAAAAGACAATTAATTATATCAGCTCAGTGAGCTCTCATTAAGCAGTTATTTTTGGCTAAAAATCAGCCGTAAATACAAAGGTATTGAAATAATACTCACCAAAATAGCTGCTATGAGCATCCATGATAATTGCATCTTTTCAGGCTCTTGGTATTTATAAATAAAGTGAGATTTCACTTCGTCAAATTCGTTTTGCTGTATGCCATATAAGTCAGCAATTAAACGCCACTTTGCTATCGACATATGCCCTAAACTTGTAGTGGGTGGGGTTATATAACTTTTTAGTACTTCAGCCTCAAAGGCGAGCTGATGAAAGCTCTTACTCGGTGCATAGTTTTGCTGGGTGACTGCAATGGCTTCATCCATATTCATCATTGCATAGCGCCAACCTTTTAGGCTCGCTTGGTAGAATTTTTCGACCGTTTGTGGATTTTGCTTAAGCATGTTTTCGCTGGTAAATAAAATGTCGCTATATACATCCATACCATAACGCTGTGGGCAAACAAGCCGATGAGCTACGCCTTGTTGAGTCATATAATAAGGCTCTGTAGTAACATAAACTTGCATAGCATCTAGCTTGTTTTCAATCCAAGCCTGGTTAAAATTTTCGCCATTGTAAACTTTGAGTTTATCTACATCAACGCCACTGCGTTTAAGCATAATAAGTAGCTCGGTGCCATCATTTTTGCTCACCGCAGTGATACGTTTATTAACAAAGTCACGTGGATGAAAAATATCAGACGTGTCTTTTACCATCCAGCAGTAAGGTGAAAATTGTAATAAGGCAGCCATAGCAACAAGAGGTTGGCCATTTATACGTTGCTGTAAAATACCAGAATGCCCTACACCAAATTGTGCCTCGCCACTGGCGACAGGACCAAAGGTATCAGGTTTCATTGGATTAGCTTGTTCAATGGTGACATCGAGGCCCGCTTCATTATAAAAGCCTTTTTGCTTTGCCATATAATAACCGGCAAACTGAAACTGATGTGTCCATTTTAGCTGTAATGTGACAGATTCTTGCGCCGCGATATGGCTACAAAAAAAGCACAATCCAATGATTAATCCTTTAAATAGCAACTAGGTGCCCTCAAAAAGTATGACGATTACCTGTAACTATATGTAAAACGTGTAATAAAGCAAGCACCCGAGTAAGGTGCCTGCCTTTAAAGAAGAATTATACTGAGGCGAGTTTTTCGGCTTTTTCTGCTTGCGGTTTTGATGTTAAAAATTGGGTAAAACACGGATTTTGTGTTTCATCTTGTACACTGTAACCTAGGCGATTCAAATGCTCGTTAAACATCTCGTACTGACTCGGCTCAATAGCAAAACCTGCCAGTACATTCCCCATCGAACCACCGTGATTACGATAATGAAATAAGGTAATGTTCCAATTGCTGCCTAAAGTATCTAAAAAGCGTGCAAGCGCACCCGGATACTCAGGAAATTCAAAGCGCAATAAACGCTCATGTAATTGCTCTGGTGCTTTTCCGCCAACCATATAACGCACATGTAACTTAGCGAGTTCGTTATCCGACAGATCGCAAAATTGATAATCGTTATTTGTTAAGTCTTGCTTTAACTCATTAAGCTCTTGCTCGCCTTGGCGCAGGGCAATACCCACAAATATTTGTGCTTCACCAGGTCCTGCATAACGGTAGTTAAATTCAGTAATAGCACGGCCACCTAAAGAAGCACAAAACTGTTTAAAACTGCCTTTTTCTTCTTTAATAGTAACGGCTAATAGCGCCTCGTTTTTTTCACCCAGCGCAGTACGCTCTGCAACATAACGCAGGCGATCAAAGTTTAAATTAGCACCCGACAAAACAGCGGCTAAGTGCAACCCTTTTAATCCCGACTGCTGACTCCACTTTTTAAGCCCAGCCGTTGCAAGTGCACCTGAAGGCTCTGCAATTGCACGCGTAGATACAAAAATATCCTGCATGGCTGCACATATTTCATCGCTAGTTACTGTAACAACCTCATCGCAAAACTTTTGCGCTAAACGAAATGTTTCAGTACCAATAATTTTAACCGCTACGCCATCGGCAAAACTACCAACGCGATCAAGCTCTACTGGCTTACCGGCTTCAAGTGCTGCTTGTAAACATGCACTTTCGTCGGCTTCTACGCCAATTACTTTTATATCTGGACGCAACGATTTAATGTAAACCGCCATACCAGCAAGTAAGCCACCACCGCCAACAGGAATAAACACAACATCAAGCTCGTTTAATTGCTGCATTAACTCGCGTGCTACAGTGCCTTGACCAACAATGACATCCGGATCATCAAATGGTGGGACAAATATACCATTGCGTTGCTCTGTAAGCTCAAGCGCATAGGCTTTTGCTGCATCAAAATGATGGCCATGTAATACAACTTCACCGCCAAGTGCACGCACTGCGCTGACTTTTATTTCAGGCGTTGTTACTGGCATTACAATAGTCGCTTGATGCCCTAAGTGAGATGCACTTAATGCAACCCCTTGAGCATGATTACCCGCAGAAGCAGTGATAACCACTGAGCCTTTAGGTAATTTATTTAATTTGTTATACGCACCGCGTAATTTAAATGAATACACGGGCTGCTGGTCTTCACGCTTTAACCAAACATGATTACCTAGCTTTTTACTGAGTTCAGCCATTTCGCTAACCTCAGTAACTTTAGCCAAAGGCTCCATGTTTGCTTGAATAATAGCGCGAAAATAATCGAGCTCTTGAGAGACCATAATTAACTAAGCGCCTCCAATTTAGCTAAGTCGCGCACAGCGCCTTTATCAGCACTTGTTGCAAGTAATGCATAAGCCTTTAAAGCAGACGATACATAGCGCTCACGATCAACTGGCTTGTACGCCATTTTTCCGCGTGCTAATTGCTTTTGTTTACGTGCCTCAAGTTCTTCATCGCTTAGCGCTAAAGTGATTTCACGTGTTGCGATATCAATAATGATTTTGTCGCCATTTTCAACATAAGCAATTGCACCACCACTCGCCGCTTCTGGCGATACATGGCCAATTGATAAACCCGAAGTACCACCCGAAAAGCGACCATCTGTAATAAGAGCACACTTTTCAGCTAAGCCTTTTGATTTTAAGTAGCTTGTTGGGTATAGCATTTCTTGCATACCTGGACCGCCTTTTGGTCCTTCATAACGAATAACAACAACATCGCCGGCTTTTACTTCGTTATTTAAAATCCCTTCTACTGAATCATCTTGTGATTCGTATACAATGGCGGTGCCTTCAAAATGTAGCATTTCGTCAACTACGCCAGCACTTTTTACAACACAACCATCAACGGCTAGATTACCCGAAAGCACAGCTAAACCACCGTCTTGGCGAAAAGCATGTTCAACGCTTCGAATACACCCATTCACGCGGTCATTATCGCCTTCATCCCAACGACACTCTTGGCTCATTGCTTTAGTAGTTCGAATGCCCGCAGGACCCGCACGGTAAAATTTGCGCGCTACTTCGTTAGTTGGGTCAGTTGCATCCCATTTTTTAACAAGCTCAGCCATCGTTGACCCTGCGACATGATTCACTGACATATCAACTAAGCCCGCTTTACCAAGCTCGCGTACGACTGCCATCATGCCACCAGCACGGTGGACATCTTCAATATGGTACTCTGGTGTTGCTGGTGCAACTTTACATAAAAACGGTGTTTTACGAGAAAGCGCATCAATGTGCGACATATCAAAATCAACGCCCGCTTCTTGCGCTGCTGCGAGTAAATGTAATACGGTATTTGACGAGCCGCCCATTGCAATATCAACAACCATTGCATTCATAAAGGCTGTTTTGTTAGCAATAGCACGTGGTAATACATCTTGATTATCTTTTTGATAATACTCACGACATAAATCAACAATACGAGCCCCTGCTTCAACATACAGTTGTTTACGGTCTTTATGAGTGGCAAGCGTGGTACCGTTACCCGGAAGTGCTAAGCCTATTGCCTCTAACAAACAGTTCATTGAGTTTGCAGTAAACATGCCTGAACACGAACCACATGTAGGACACGCAGAACGCTCTACTTGTTCTGAATCTGCATCACTTACCGACTCATCTGCACCTTTAACCATGGCATCAACTAAATCAAGTTTAATGTCGATGTTAGCAAGTTTAGTTTTACCCGCTTCCATTGGGCCGCCCGATACAAATATTACCGGTATGTTTAAACGTAGCGCTGCAAGCATCATCCCTGGGGTGATTTTGTCGCAGTTTGAAATACAGATCATCGCATCGGCGCAGTGACCATTTACCATGTATTCAACCGAGTCAGCAATTAAATCGCGTGAAGGCAGCGAATAAAGCATACCGCCGTGTCCCATCGCAATGCCATCATCAATAGCAATGGTATTAAATTCTTTAGGAACTCCACCCGCTTGGGTTATCGTCTCACCCATAAGCTCACTAAGCTGATTAAGGTGTACATGCCCTGGTACAAATTGTGTAAACGAGTTAACTACGGCAATAATCGGTTTACCAAAATCAGAGTCTGTCATACCTGTTGCGCGCCATAATGCTCTTGCGCCTGCACGTTTACGTCCTTCAGTTGTTGTTGCACTTCTTAATTTAGCCATAGTTACCTCAGTTTTTGCCGCAATATAAGCGGGCATTCCTCATTCTAAAATTGGTGAATAACCGAGTGACTCAGTTACTCGTAAATTATTTTTTAATTCGTAATTACACAGCCTGTTGGTGCTGTAAATTTTGTAAAGTGACTTCTTTTACATCCACCAGCTTGTTTAGCTGGCTGGTTAATAGGTGAATAGGTTTATCACTATCTACCGTCATGGCTACGTTGTATAAGCCATCATCCATATTGAGCTGAAAATGCGTTAGGTTAAAACCACGATGACGCACCACTCGTAAAAAGCGCTCTACCGCTATACTTTGGCTTTTTAATGCAATAGTTAGGCTATGTTTCATTTTGCTTTCTCCGTCATCATTTCGTCGTTAGCAGCCCCAGGTGGTACAAGTGGCCAAACATTTTCTTTATCATCAATACAGGCATGTACTATGTACGGGCCTTTGCTGTTAACTAATGCTGTAATAGCATCATCAACTTGGTTCGCGTGGGTAATTGTTTGCCCTGGAATACCAAATACAGCAGCTAGTTGCACAAAGTCTGGGTTATCCGACAGGTTAGTTTCAGAGTAACGTCCTTCAAAAAACAGTTCCTGCCATTGGCGAACCATACCCAAGCGCTGGTTATCTAAAATTAATATTTTTACAGGTAAATTATTACGGCGAATCGTGGCCAATTCTTGAATATTCATCATTATTGAGCCATCGCCCGATACAGTGATAACAAAGTCATCAGGGCGTGCTACTTGTGCGCCAATAGCAGCCGGTAAACCAAAGCCCATCGTGCCTGCGCCACCACTGCTTAAATGATTACTCGGGTGAGTAAACTTCATGTGTTGTGCTACCCACATTTGATGCTGACCTACATCGCAGCACACAACGCCAGTTTTTGGCATGCGTTGGCTCAGTTGGTTTAATAAGTACGGTGCGTAGACCTTCTCACCTGGGTAGTCGTAACGCCACGCGTGTTTAATATTCATTTCTTTATTTGTGTCACACCACGCTTTAGGTGTTACAAAGCACTCAAGTGCGGGTAACGACGTTTTTAAATCAGCAATTAATGAAGCTTTAGCAGGTTTTCGCTTACCAACTTCAGCAGCATCGATATCTAAATGGATTACTTTAGCTTTAGCTGCAAATTTAGCTAAGTTACCCGTTACGCGGTCATCAAAGCGCGCACCTATACACACAAGTACATCACATTCTTGCACGGCAATATTAGCGGCTTGACCACCATGCATACCTAGCATGCCTAAGTAATGCTCGTAGTCAGGTAACACACTGCCTAATGCTTTTAGTGTTGATACAGCAGGCATCTGCGTTTTATTTAAAAACTGCATTAACTCGTCTTGCGCATCAGCGGCTTGTACACCACCGCCTACGTACGCTACAGGCTGTTTAGCCTCACTCAACAATTGATTAGCAATAGCAACTTGCTTTAAATCTAACTCAGGTAAGTATTCATCAGCTGCAAGCCAAGGCTTAAAAGGGACTTGCGCCATTTGAATATCTTTTGGGATATCGACAAGTACAGGACCTGGTCGGCCGCTTTGTGCTAAATGAATTGCTTCTTGTAATATCTCTGCTAAGTCTTCCGCTCGTTCCACCATGTAGCTGTGCTTAGTACACGAAAGCGACATACCTAGTACATCTATTTCTTGAAACGCATCTGAACCAATAGCTGCAGTAGGCACTTGGCCGGTGATCGCCAATAATGGTACTGAGTCCATCATCGCATCAGCAAGGGCAGTTATTAAGTTAGTTGCACCTGGGCCCGATGTTGCAAAACACACACCTAATTTACGCGTGCTGCGAGCATAACCAACAGCTGCAAACCCTGCACCTTGCTCATGGCGAGTAAGGTAGTGTTTGACTGGCGCGCCATACAGCGCATCGTAAATTGGCATAATAGCTCCGCCTGGGTAGCCAAATACTTCATTTACGCCGTGTTTGGCCAATAAGTCGATTGTTAGTTCTGCGCCTGTCATTAATAAACCCTCATTCCTCAGTGACAACCCAATTACATTTTTACGCTAAAAACTTTACCCTTAAAACTAAAAAGCCCTCCGAACGGTTAAGTGCGGAGGGCTTTTTTAATGCTTAAGTTTTTAAAGCACTACGAAGCCCTCGCGGGAATAATCACCACGATAATAATCAGGACTAGGTTAAGTGCGTTTGTAAGCATGTAATTAATACCAAATTTTGTTCGATTATCGCGAAGGTTATTCCTTCGCTCTCTTTTTATATTAGTACCGCGCTAGGCCCTTTAAGTCAACACCAAAGTTAATCTAACAAAAAGACTAAAAGGCAATTTATCAGGTTTTAAAATTCATTATATAAGCTGGTAGTGGTTTTTTTATGCTCTAATTTTATTCTCAGAAATTCACTATTCTTATATCCCTTATTTAAGGTTTGATTAATTTTTGAGAATATTTTTATAAATAAAATTATTTATCACCTTCAGGTAATGCGTAGGTTCCCTTAAGCAGCTCTTAAGTATTATGGCATAGCATGGCGTTGTTATTTAAAACGAGCCTAAATATGAACGTAATTAGCCAAACATCAGCACAAAAAAAGCCAAATCGTAGTAAACGGTTTTACATTCACTGTAGTGCAAACGCCTTTGTAGTGATGATTGCCTGCTATTACTGTTTAGTTATAAACATTCCTTTTATTCAAGGTTCGTTTAGCGCCATCACCTCATTGGCTTCCTTTTCGTGGCTATTTTTACTTTCAGTGCCACTACTTTTGCTATGCCTTTTAATTATTTTCTTTTCGATAGTGTCGGTTAGGTGGTTACTAAAGCCACTTAATTACCTTTTACTGATAATTTCGAGCGCCGTGCTTTACGGCTCATTAAATTACGGCATCGTGTTTGACTATTCAATGATTCAAAACACGTTCGAAACAGATTCAAGCGAAGCGCTGAGCTATTTAAACCCGCAGCTCATAGCCTTTTTACTGTTGTTTTGTGCGTTACCTGTTTTTATATTAAGCAAAGTAAAAATACACTTTACTCGCCCTCATCAAGAAGCGATTAGTCGTATAAAACTTATTGTAGCGTGCTGCTCATTAATTGCTTTAGTGGTCGTAAACTTTTACGCCGACTACGCAGCTACTGGCCGTAATAACCGTATTTTGAAAAAAGAACTCATCCCATTTCAGTATCTCTCTAGCGGTTATAAATACATGCGCGATCAGCTGCTGTATACCAATATGGAATTTAAAAATATAGATGCAACACCCACCCTCATTGCACCCAATACCACCAGCGTAACAGTTATGGTTGTTGGCGAAACCGCACGAGCAGAAAACTTTGCTTATCAAGGTTATAAGCGTAACACCAATCCTTATACACAAAAGTATAATGTGACGTATTTTAATAATGTGGCGTCTTGTGGAACCGCTACTGCAGTGTCTGTGCCGTGTATGTTTTCACTGCAAACACAAGATAACTTTGATCGATTAGCAGCCGACAACCAACAAAACCTGATTGATTTAGCACAACAAGCTGGCAGCGACGTACTGTGGGTTGATAACAACAGCGGCTGTAAAAACGTATGCACCCGTGTTGTTAATATTGATATACCAACCACCCCATCAGCGCTTTGCGATGGAAAATATTGTTTTGATGAAGTGCTTATTGCTCCACTTAAACGCAAACTCGCTAATTTAAGCCAAGCTAACACCGTTATCGTCCTACATATGATGGGCTCACACGGACCAACCTACTTTAAACGCTACCCAGATAAATTTAAGCAATTTACGCCCACGTGCGACAGAAGCGACATTCAAAACTGCTCACTCGATGAATTAGTTAATACCTACGACAACACAATTGCGTACAGCGACTTTGTTAACGCCCAAGTAATTGAGCAATTAAAAACACTGCCAAACAACATAGATAAGCAGTTTTTATATGTCTCTGACCATGGTGAATCACTTGGCGAAGCCGGTGCTTATTTACATGGCTTTCCGTATAGCTTTGCACCTAGCACACAAACGCATGTTCCTCTTTATATGTGGGCTGATGAGCATAATCAGCGCATTACCAATACCTGTTTAGCTAATTTAGACACCACTGCTGCACGCTCACACGACAATATTTTTCACACTCTTTTAAATTTAATTGGCATTAAAAGCAAAACGTATCAGGCATCCCTTGATTTACTTGCTAGCTGCCAAACAACACCAAGCGAAATAAAACTATGAGTAATAAAACCGTTATAAAACGCCAAGGCTTAATGCGCCTTATTTTTACCTTAAGCCATTCTTTTAACGGCTTAAAATGGATGAGTCGATTTGAAGCGGCGTTTCAACAAGAGTTAGCACTGTTTTCGTTACTTGGTGTGTTTGTATGGCTACAAGAAATTGCACTAAGCGATAAATTATTACTTAGTGCCAGCCTGCTGTTTGTATTGTTTGCTGAACTTGTAAATACGGCAGTTGAGGTTGTGGTTGATAGGATTGGCAGTGAATACCATGAGCTTTCGGGTCTCGCTAAAGATATAGCCTCTGCCAGTGTGTTTATAGCTATGTTAATTGCCGCACTTATTTGGTGGGCTGTGTTATGGGCATAAAGCTAACTTTTATAGCTAAAATAACGAGGCTAATATTTAAAGTAATACCTAAGGTACAAAATGCACTTGGCCCTGTATGGATTTTTGTTGTATTTGCTGTTTTGGCACTTAGCTTGTTAACACTTGCTCGCTTTGGTTTAAGTGTATGGCAAGGCGAACGTGTATTTGGATCTCATGCGTGGTTATCTATATTTATAGGTGGTTTAAGAGTTGATATAGCCACTCTAAGCTACATTATTATGCCCGCATTACTACTTACCTTACTGATGCAAAGCGTAGGTTGGCAAAATAAAGTACGCGGCCTAATAAAAATTTACTTAGTGGGGATGTCTGCTTTACTCGTTTTTTTTGAAGTGATTACGCCTACGTTTATAAACGAGTACGACTTGCGCCCTAACCGCTTATTTATAGAATATTTAATTTACCCTAAAGAAGTCTCAAAAATGATTTTTTCAGGCTATAAGTTAGAAGTATTTATTGCTGTTATAGCACTTATTTTAAGCTGTAAATTTGCAAGTAAAATATTTAGCAATCAATGGCAAAGCAAGTCATCACTAACAGGTTTAAATCAATCAATTTTAGCGCTTATTTTAGTATGCTTAACTATTTTTGGCGCCCGCAACTCATTAGGACACAGACCACTTAACCCCGCCATGGTCTCGTTCTCTACTGATCACTTACTTAACGACTTAACCCTTAACTCACTTTATAGCGTCGCGTTTGCAGTTAAGCAACTTTCTAATGAGCAATCGAGCCAAGACTATTACGGTAAAATGCCCACCGATGAATTACTTAGTATTGTGCGTAGTAACATGCAAAATACGCAAGGCACATTTAGTGATGTAACCGCCCCTACAAAAACGTTTCATGGCGCAAGTAATACAGGTAAACCCAAAAATTTAGTCATTATTTTACAAGAAAGTTTAGGTGCTCGTTATGTAGGCACGCTTGGCGGTTTACCGCTTACACCTAATATAGACGCCCTTTATAAACAAGGCTGGGGGTTTGATAATTTATACGCCACGGGTACACGTTCAGTACGTGGAATTGAGGCAGTAATTACAGGGTTTACACCAACGCCTTCGCGTGCAGTTGTTAAGCTTGATAAATCACAACGTGACTTTTTTACCATTGCTGATTTTTTAGCGAAGCAAAATTACAACACGCAGTTCATTTATGGTGGCGAAAGCCATTTTGATAACATGCGCAGCTTCTTTTTAGGCAACGGTTTTAAAAGTATCGTAGATACAAATAACTTTAAAAAAATAGACTTTAATGGCTCGTGGGGCGCATCAGACGAAGACTTGTACGACCAAGCCGATATAGAACTTACTAAGCTTAAAAATCAAAACAAACCCTTTTTTAGCCTTATATTTTCAAGCTCTAATCATAGCCCGTATGACTTTCCTGACGATAAAATAACGCTGTACGATAAACAAAAACAAACCCGTAATAATGCTGCCAAGTATGCCGATTACGCACTAGGCACCTTTATCGAAAAAGCTAAAAAATCGAGCTACTGGGATGATACTGTATTTATAGTTATTGCCGATCACGACTCGCGCGTATCGGGTTCAAATTTAGTACCGGTTGATCACTTTAAAATTCCGGCCGTTATTTTTGGTAAAGGTATTACCCATAAACGAGATAGCCAACTAGCCAGCCAGCTCGATATTCCTGTTACTCTACTGTCTTTAATTGGCGCAAGTGGTAAGCACCCTATGATAGGTCATGATTTATCAAAGCCAATTAGCGACAACAAACAACGCGCAATGATGCAATACGACAAAAACTTTGCCTACATGCACGATAATAAAGTGGTGGTGTTACAACCACAAAAACCAGCAACCACCTATACGTATAGCAATAACCAGCTTGTACCATGTGAAAACGATGAGCAACTAGTTAAAAAAGCCCTAGCCCACGCGAACTTAGGTAATCTAGCTTATACAAATGGTTGGTATCATTAACCAAGTGACTTGATAATAAAGCCTTGTTAAAGTAACAAGGCTATTTTTATAAACCGAGTAAACATGAAAATCCTCGTTATTGAAGACTCTGAAGCACTAAGACGCAGCTTGCAAGTTGGCCTTAGCAACCTTGGTTTTACCGTAGATGAAACTGGTGATGGCTCAGAAGGGTTGAGTATGGCACTCAGTGGAAACTACGACCTCCTAGTACTTGATTTAATGCTACCGAGCGTTGATGGCATGAGTATTTTACAAGCACTGCGCAGCAGTAATAGCCAAAGCCGTGTGCTAATTTTATCGGCACGAAGTGAGCCTCAAGATAAAATTAGCGGCCTTATGAAAGGCGCTGATGATTATTTAACTAAGCCATTTTCGTTTGAAGAACTCCATGCTCGTGTCCTTGCATTACTTCGTCGTGGTTCACTGCAAAACCAACAAAATACCCTTACCGTAGGTGATTGCGTATTAGATCTGTCACTTAAAACTCTTCACTACAAGCAACATGCCATTGAGCTCACTCGCAATGAATACAAAATAATAGAATGCTTATTTAACGCCCCAGAGCGAGTATTAGGGCTTGAGCTTATAAGTGAAGCGGTGGTAGGTCAGTTTGATATGCTCTCTAAAAATGCGCTTGAAGCACACATCTCAACCATACGTAAAAAAGTAAGACAGTTTGATGGCGAGCTCCCGATAAAAAACAAACGTGGATTTGGTTATGTCGCAACAACAAAATAAAAGTCACTCAATAAAACGTAAACTCGTTAATAATATTAGCGCTGTGATCTCTGTTATTTTATTCACCATATTTTTAACCGTTGATCTAAGTGTTGATACTTGGGTGGAAGATCAGTTTAATCAGTCTTTAACTAACAAAGCTAACTACTTAAAAACCTTAGTTGAAGATGACAACAACGTGGTTGAATTTGATTTTGCTGGTGAGTTTATGTCGGAGTATGAAGCTGCAGATGCCACGGAGTTTTACCAATTATGGCATGGCCGTGATGTGTTTGAACGCTCGGACTCATTAGCGCTTTATGAAAATGCTAACCTGCCTTTTTTAGAAATGCCGATAAACGAATCTAAAATTATAGATTACGAGCTTCCTAACGGGCGTGATGGTCGCGCACTTATAAGTCACTTTGTAGCCCAAAAAGATGATAGAAATCCCACTCACTCTGCTGTTTTTAATACCATGACTCTTGCAATCGCAGCGCCCACCTCCGAACTTAATAAAGTACTGATTATTATTGATGTGGTCTTTATTTTAACCTGTGTGCTTGGTGTGTTTGGTGTGCGCTATTTAGTGACACGTATTGTAAATAAAGGTCTGCACCCGCTACACAACTTAAACGACCAAATTAAGTTACTCGATATTACCGGTGTTGCGCAAACAATAGAAAGCGACTTTAAAGTAGAAGAAATAGAACCTATACGTAACGAGCTAAATAAGTTTATTACCGTTAATCAGCAACTCTATAGTAATGAAAAACGCCTAACAAGCGACATTGCACACGAGCTTAAAACCCCAATAGCTGAACTCATAAGCCTCTCAGAGGTGGCTATTCGCTACCCTGACGATAAACGAATTAGCGACACCTATACCAGTGATGTGCTTAATATTTCACAGCGTATGAAAACGATTGTTAGCAACCTATTACTGTTGCAGCGCTCAAGTAGCAGTGCAATGCAATTAAATGCACAAAATATCATTCTAAATAACCTAGTAAATCAAATTGTTGATGAGCTGACCTTTAAGCACCCAACTATTAAAGCGCGTTTAAATAATGAGATAACTGACGAGTTTACACTTAATGCTGACGAATTTAGTTTAAATACCATTTTATGTAACTTAATCGATAACGCACTATTTTATGGACTCCCTGAGGCACCAATTAAATTAACTGCCGTAAATAACAGCACAAACATGACCATCTCTGTTAGTAACAAAGTAAATAAACCACTAAGTAGTGAACAGCTCACTGCTATTTTTGACCCGCTCTATCAGCTAGATTCATCTAGAACTAATAACCAGCGCCATGGTTTAGGATTATCAATTGTACAGAGCTTATGTAACTTAAATCGCTTTACTATTACGGCCAGTAATACCGAAAGCAATACGTTAACGTTTATATTAACGTTACCTAAGAAGTAAATTTAGGTTAGTATTTACACTACTAATTTTGAAATTTTAAGGACAAACCATGAATGCTCTTACCCGTGTTAGCCACTTTTTTATTGTGGCATTACTTATAACATTTAGCCTTAACAGCTATGCTGCTCCTGCCATATACAAGATAGAAAAAAATGGCGTTAGCTCTTACTTATTTGGCACCGTACACGTTGGTGATGCCAGCATGAAAGGCTTACCTAAAAATGTAACCGATGCAATTAGTGCAAGCAAAGAAGTGATTGTTGAAGTTGATATAAGCAAACTTACTCCACTTGAAATGCAGCAGCGTTCAATGCCATTTATGATGCTAAGTGACGGTAAAACACTGCAAACTGAGCTTTCAAAGCAAAATTATACCAAGCTAAAAGATTACTTTGCTAAAAAGTCGATTGATATTGCTATGTTTAATGGCTTAAAGCCTTGGGCTGTTATGGTGACTATGATGCAAATTGAATTTCAAAATGCAGGTTATTCAGATAAAACCGGCATAGACAAGCAAGTGCTTAGTTATGCTAAAGAGCATAATATTAAAATTGGCGAGCTTGAAACCCTAGAACAACAACTACAAATGTTTGATGGTATGGCGCTATTAAGCAATGAAATGATTGAAGAAACCTTTGAGCAACTCAGCGATATTAATACTTACTTTATCAAATTAGTTAATGCCTGGAAAAACGGGGATATGGATACACTAACCGATTACTACAACATGAGTTTTGATGACAGTAATTACGGTGAAATTAGCGAGCAAGTAATGCTAACTAACCGCAATAATAATTGGGTTAAACAACTCACACCGCGTTTAGCAAACGAGCAACTATTTATTGCCGTAGGCGCTCTGCATTTACCTGAAAAACACGGGTTACTTAAACAGCTACGAGATAAAGGCTTTAGCGTTACTCGTCTTTAAAATAAAAATGGGTTGAGTGAATTTTCGCTCAACCTTTCTCTGAGTTTTTAATTAAAGTCTTCCATTTTTAAGTAATTCTCTATTCCTTCAATTTTGTCTGCCGCATGATGATTTACATAAATCACAGTACTTGTATTAGCAGCACAAATTTTCTCTATTAGTAGCAGTACACGTTGCCTGTTTGCTTCATCTAATCCTAAGCAAGGTTCATCTAAAATAAGTAACGTTGGATGCTTTACCATAGCTCGTACAATTAAAAGCATACGTTGATCGCCGTACGAAAGCTGGGTGAATGAGGTGTTTTGCTTGTCACTTAAACCAATAAATGCCAGCCACTGCTTAGCAATATTAATTTGTGCATCGCTCGGCTTTTGATATAAACCTATGCTGTCATAAAAACCAGATATAACAGTATTTAAAGCCGATATACTTACGCGATAATCCATATGTAGCGCGTTAGATATAAAACCAATATGCTGTTTTATATCCCAAATACTCTCCCCGGTTCCGCGTTTAAAACCGAACACTTCAATGTCATTGTTATAACACTGTGGGTTATCACCTGTTATTAAATTTAATAGGCATGTTTTACCTGAACCGTTCGCTCCAGTAAGCTGCCAATGCTGATGCTTTTTTATAGTCCAATTGAGATTTTTGAATATGCTTACGTCACTATAACTAACTTTAGCATTACTCAATTTAACTAAGGTATTACCAGTGAATGTCTTTTGCTCTTGCTCGGCGTCAGGAGATGGCACATCCAATGAAGTATGCTCTAAATGAAGTAGTTTTAGTAAGTCACTTAATTGCTCACTACTTGGCTTTGCTAAAGTATGTAACAAGCAACCTTGGTTTACATAGCCATAGTGAGTAATGAATGAAGGGATTTCGTCTAGGCGGTTTAGTACAAAAACAAAAGTAATAGTTTGGCTAAGCTCTATGAGTATTTTATTAAGTTGCTGGCAAGATTGTACGTCGAGTCCATCAAATGGCTCGTCAAGCACGACTAACTCACTATGGGAGCTGAGTGCTTTTATAAGTAGGAGTTTACGAGTTTCACCCGTTGAAAGTTCTCTAAAATGCCTATTTAGTAATGAGCTAAATTTAAATAATTCTATTAGCTGCGCTAATAACTCACCATTATTACTATGCTCTGCAAATATAAGGTCTTTAACGAGGCTATGCTTTTCATGCTCTAATTCTTGGGCCAGTAACTGTTTATGCGAATCTGAAGACACGAGCATAAGTTTATTAATACTACTTATACGCTTACCACTTTCGCACTTAGCTTCACCAACTAACGCAGCTGTCAGTGCAGATTTACCGGCTCCATTAGCACCTAGAAGCAGCCAATGTTCTCCTAGATTCACTTGCCAATCTAGGTTGCATATGTCGTAACGACTTTTGCCTTGTCCTTGTAAGTAACCATTAAATTGCTCAAGCGTAATTGACTGCACTAACTTTTCCTAATAAACCTTAAAACAGCAAGTTAACGCATATTAAAAGTGCTTAGCAAGCTTGTTATCTGCAAAATTAATTTATTTCACTAGGGCGTATTGATCTTTGTGGATTGAAATTTGTTCAATCTAGGGGCGATTAAATCGCGGCGCGAGGTTTGTAACCTAGTGGGCTAAGTCAAAACCGAGTAACAAAGAGTTAATCGTCCCTAGAAAGAACCCAATGGGCAGCGCATGTTTGGTATTTATGCTGCGTTATCGCCTATTTATGGGGAATAACCACACTACATAGGCTCTGCCTTGCCTAAAAACCAAACAGTCTGCTGCAAATTCAACTACCAAAGATCAACACGCCCTAGCAACGCTAATACTATTTAATGCGTCTTTAATTGCTTGCTGACTTATTGGTTTATGAATATGAAGGTTAGCCCCGTATTTATAAGCTCGCTCTATATCATTTTGTGAAGTATTTGCTGTTATAACAATAATTGGCATTACTTTATTAAGATCAGAGCGTATTTTTTTAATCGCCTCAAACCCATCCATTACTGGCATATTTAAGTCCATAAAAACAATATCGTATTGATTTTCACTCACCATATCGCACGCGACTTTGCCGTTTTCAGCGCAATCATAGCTTAAACCTAATAAGCTAAGTATGCGGGTCAGTAATATAGTATTTAATGGATTATCTTCAACGACTAAACACTTTAGTTTGTCATTTATTTTACGAGGGTTTGGGAGAGCTTTACTGGCAATTATTGGTAAGTGCAAAGATACCAGCGCTCCATGGGCTTCATTATTTTTGAAGGTAATTTCACCGTGCAACGCCTTTACAACATACTGAACCCGAGTGAGACCTGTTCTTAATCCTTGAAAATGGTTTGTTTGTTTAAATGAGTCAAATTCAAGATCAGTAATCTCTTTCGAAAAACCACAACCAGTATCACTTACAATTACACAAAGTTCATCATTAAAAAGCTTTGCAGAGACAGTAATTTCACCCTCTATCGTAAACTTAATAGCGTTACTGATTAATTCTGTAAGCGTATGCTGCAAACGTTGATGATCCAATTTACATACACAATTTAATGATTCATCTAAACAACTAACTAGTTTTAGGCCTTTTTGCTGACAAGCATGCTCGTAAGCCATTAGTACTTTATTACACGACTCTAGAAGGTTTTCATTTTTAAATTGCGGTACCCACTTACCTGTACTTAAAGCTTGCAAGTCTTGCAGTTCATCTAATATGGCTATTAACCTAAGTGCGCAGTAATTAGCTTGGGTTTTAACGCTTTGCTGCGTATCAGAAACCTTTAACTCCTCAATAGACGTAATAAGACCCTGTAAAGGAGTTCTAAATTCGTGACTTGCTCTGGCAATAAAATGCTCTTTATTTTGACTCACTTGTTGAGCGAACTCTTTTTGTTTTTGGTATTTAGACAATGCGTTACCTATTTCTTTTTCCATTGGCATAAATACAAATCTTAACTCTACAAGTAGTAAAAACATCGCCATAAGCCAAAATAATAATTCAAGGTTAGATACCCAGTTCAATTTTTGGACAGCTTGCTCTTCAAATAAATTCACTGCATGATCTAGTTGCTTTAATAGCTCTTCAACCTCAGTTACAGAGAATATACGCTTATCTACTTGGCCTTGTTGATAAAGCAAATTTTCCGCTTGCTGGATATATGTTGCAACTTGGGAATCTAGTTTATGAGGAGCTAACGTATACAGCTTAATAAGCTTAGGTGTAAGGTATTGATACTCTCCATTACCATTTTTTGAAAGTAAGTAATTATGAGTTTTTTTGAATGATACAACTGACGCTTTTAACGCTTTAGTATGCTCAGAAATATTTGTTGCCGATAATAATAACTCATTACTATGCCAAGCTATTTTTTGAGAAAGCATTCTCTGCTTACCAGCCATATTTATTATTTTTGCGTCGTATTTTTGCACCGAAAAATAATACTGCATAAGTGATGCTGATGTGCTTATTAATAGTGCTATTGCTATTAATGCCCATCGGTAACGAGTACGGATATTCGCGACAACTTTAAACATACTAAGCCTTGTTTTTGTTTTAAGTGTAGCTCAATTTTTTAGAACTAATAAGCAGCTTAAATAATGATTATTAAATAAAAAAGCCCAACTAAAAAGTTGGGCTAATAAAATAAAACTATTTAACTATCTATTTTCTAAACGGTTATAGTCGAACATTCCATATTCTATCCCACGATATTTTTTAGCAGTATCGTGCAATATATCGCTGTATTGCCAAAACTGTGGATGAGTACGTCGAATACCAAACTTAGATTTCAATGCACCATAATCAGCTTCTATTTGCATCATAGGCAATTGCTCGGCAAAAGCATTTACTTGCTGCTCGTTATTTAAATACCAAATAGCTGCTGGATAATCTCCGATAAACCCAGGAACAATAGTCGCGGTATCTTCATCATAAGCACGTTGGCCATCTTCGTTTAATAAACTAGATATATTGTAATGCGCATTATGATGAATAATAGTGTAGCCCTTATGGCTATTATCTTCTTGCTTTACAAGTATAAAAGAAAGCTGAGGTAATAAGTTAACCGCTTTTGCTGGCATTTCACTTATTACATTTAACGGCTTTGGCACTTCAGTGTGGTTGTATTTTTCACTTAAAACTGGCGCTAAGGCTTCTTTCATCAAGGTATATAGTTCATGCTGTGGATCATCAGTTTCATAGTTAATACCACTGGGTTGGCTAAATTCTCGGTTACTTTTAAAGAACTTAGATAAGTCAGGTGGTGAATTACGATACCACTGCTTTTTGATTTGATTACGCTTGTGCTCAGGTAATAGAGCTAAAAAGTTTTGCTCTCCCTCTAAACGTAAAAAATCCATATATAAACGTGTAACCAATTGATGGCCTATATTTCCGTATACATCAAAGCCTGCCACAAGCAAATAATGAATACGTTCAAATAACGCATAATCAAGTATCCACGTGGTTTTAGGCTCTTGACCAATAAAACCTTTAACAACAGTTGCACTATCAAAATGGCGGAAAATAGTCAGCGCAGCATTTTTATTATGCCCATCACCTTTCCAAAGCAAGTCAGTTGTAAGATGCTCGCCACCTTTAAACATTTCGTTAGCAAGCTCAACTTTTGCCTGTAAATATTTTTTCTCACGAACTGAATATTTAACCCAGCTAGAAATAGGTAACGCATTACTTTCCTCTGCAGCAGGAAGTTCTAGCGCTTCTTCATGTTGCATTAGCATTTCCCCTACAGCAGGAGTCGCAACCTTATCAGGATCAGCAAATGCCACCCAAAAGTGATCATTTATAACATTTAAAGCAATCTGACCACGACAAACCGGCCCTTTTATAAAGCCCATAATAATTAACTCGGCTTCATCAAGCATAAATTGATATTTAGAATTAATAGGAATAACTTCAAAAGTTTTAAATGGGTTAGATGCTGACTTAGGCTCATAACTCGGCATTTGCGTAACTGTATAATCTGGCGCAATAAACTGCTCGTACAAACGCAGTAATTTAGCTTCATTAAGCTCAAGTGGTAAATGCGTTTTAGAAAGTATGGTTGTACGCTCTTGCATAAAACGATAATAAACACGGCTAACTTTAGGGTCATCGTATGGACGACGCGTATTAATTAACTTTATTTCCTCACCAGGAGGCGTACTTGAGCGAACTAGTTTAAAAAAGCTTTGTGGGTTCTCTGACGTAAAATAAATATGTGCTAAAAACCAATGTTCATAAATATAACGTGCTGATAACTGATACTTTAAGTTATCTTGATTTAAAAATGCTTCCCAGCCCTTTATTTTATTCTGATCATACTTACTTGGTGGCTCAATATGTGACATTTTACCGCCATTTTTAAGCCAGTTCTGTAAATGATTAAACTCTTCGCGCGAAACCCCAGGTAAACCATAAGGCATACCGCCATGAGGTTGCTCGTCAGCTAATCGGTCAAACTCCCCCATTGTTGCACAGGTTTGCGAACGCCCTAATGAAAAATCAAATTCATCATCTAGCACTTCATTAGTTGGTAATTCATAGCTTTGCTTTAACACTAAACTATTAAATAAAACACTTCCCGCTAAGTTTGCTTCTTCACTTTGTACGCGCTCATTTAGCACTGGCGTAAAGTTTTTTTCTCGCCATTGCTGTGTATTGGTTGCATCAAACAATAAACGGCTTGGGGTCGTTGCCAATAAACGAGTTCCATCGTAAACGAGCTCTTTACTCAAACCTCGATCAATACCTTCAGGTGATGAGAGCTTAAGCTGGCAAGGTGCGTCGTAACAACCATGGCAAACGACGCAGCGGGTATCGAGTACTGGTTTTACATTTTGTAAAAAATCAGCTCCAGCAAGAGTAGAATGCGGAACGATACGCTCTTGTGCTTGTTCAGGGCCAAATAAATCATCGTAATGTGCATTACCTAAGTAAGCACAACCACTAAGGATAATTAATACAAATGTACTTATTATTATTTTTTTCATTCGTCCTCGTCACCTAAATCGAAGGTGGGCATCATATCCATTTGAGGAGAAACGAATGTTTTCTGACCTTCAGTATTCAAAACAATACTTAAAAGAGGCCCATGCGTTAATGTTATCTGCGCATCATGCTCTTGCTCTAATATACTTAAATACAGAGAATCAGTTATAAGCAACTCATAACCGCTAACGGTAATAGCTACACTGCTATCTTCACTTGGATTTTGGCAAATTTGAGCAAGTAACTCATCATCAAGTCCAATTGATATTTCAAAATCAGGCTGCTCTAAATCTCTATCACTTAATGATTCATCTAATAGAAATAAAGGAAGGGTTAAATTGCTATCTTGTTCAAATTCCATTGCGTTCTCTGCACTTTCTGACGATTTAATTGGCGAGTATTATAACAAACTAGCGAGTAAATTAACGCTAAAGCTAATGTAACTGTTTAAACGTCATCTATAACAGATTCGATCACCGAAAATACAGCACCTTGAGGGTCGCATATAACACTAAAACGACCAACATCGGGGATATCTGTTGCAGGAACACATACTTGTCCACCTAAGCTAGCGGCTTTATTTACTGCTGTATCGCAGCTCTCTACTGCAAAGTAAATCATCCAATGAGCAGGAATATCTTCAGGCCAGTCGCTTGTCATCTCAAGCATACCGGCAATTGGCTGTCCACCGACTAAAAATAAAGTGTAATCCATACCGTCCATTGGCTTTATTTCACTTTCCCAGCCTAGTAAAGCACAGTAAAAGTCTCTACTTACTTTACTATTTCTGGTTGCTAACTCATGCCAATAAGGCGTGTTTAATTCACCTAAGTGCTTACAACCTTTATGCTCATTTCCTTGCCATAGTGCAACAGTGGCACCTACAGGATCTTTTAGCATCAACATTCGTCCTGCATTCATAACATCATGAGGACCGGCAATAACTTCAGCACCTAGTTCTTTAGCTTTTAGCGCACAATCATCAACATTATCGACGGCAATGTAAGCCAACCAATGACTTGGGATCCCTTCACTAATTTGCTCTTTAGGCATTTCATACATAGCGGCTATATCACCACCTTGCTTTTGTAGCATAGTGTAATATATGTCCTCCCCAATAGGTTGATCGTCATACCCCCAATCAAATAATGAGGTATAAAACGTCTTACCATCTTTCCAATTATGGGTACAAAGTTCTGACCAACAAAAAATACCATGTGGGTGATTATCAATTTCACTCATTATTAAACCCTTATTATTCTATTTTTATCTAAACGAGCTCTGTCACATTTTATAAACTACATAATTGAACAGATCATAAATTGAGATTAGAGCAATAACTAAGCGGAGTCGATAAAAGAAGGGAAAGAATTCGTTATTCAGTTGTTTCATATATGAGGTTTTTAACGCAGTTAGCGTCAGATTTAATCCCTCAAATTGATTAGATATTATTGCTGATTGATATAAATTATTTACTAAGAAGTCCTTCGCTCTAGAGGAATCCCTGAATCACTTTTTTGCAGACGTAAAAAAGCCCGAATCATTAGATTCGGACGCTCTACAATATAAAATCGGTACGCTACGCAGTATATCAGCGTCGGGAATCGCTGCGCTCGCCCAACCTGCGTGATGCGTGTTGATGTGAGTGTGTGTTAATTGCGCGCATTTTACTTTTCTGCAGACGTAAAAAAGCCTGAGTCGTTAGATTCGGGCTTTCTACAATGTGAAGTCGGTGCGCTACGCAGTAGGATGTCGTAGTGCCCACAGCGGTGGAGAGCCACAGTG
>NZ_JBEOOL010000012.1:0-125939 GCF_040309225.1 Pseudoalteromonas sp. GW168-MNA-CIBAN-0100
GTATTACGCCATGCTTATGCAACACATCAACTTGAGTTAGGGATGCCGCTTCATCAACTTCAACATCAGCTTGGTCATAGTGACATTAGAACCACGCAAAGTTACTTACACTGGTTACCTGAATTAGGGCATGGTGGCATTGATTTACTCGCAAGTTGGGGAAACCAATGAGCGGCTTGCACCTCGCTGATATTTTAAATTCTGGCCTTGGGAATTATCGGCAGCACCACATAATGAGTTATCAACAGTTACGAGTCTGCCAACATCTTCAATCATGCAGAACGGGGCAGCTCGGTTATCAAGCATGGCAATGTGATAACTGTAGTGAAGTACAACAAATTGGGTGTAGTTGTCGAGACCGTCATTGCCCACGTTGCCAAGGGATGGCTACGGCTAAATGGGTGCAAAGACAACAAGAGGATTTATTATCGTGTCGCTATTTCCACCTTGTTTTTACGCTCCCGCATGAGTTAAATATCATTGCGCACTACAACCCAAACGCGTTGTATCACTGTTTATTTAAAGCCGCATGGCAAACGCTGTGTAAATTTGCGAAACGAAAGAGGCATGGCCAGTTAGGCATGACAAGCGTACTGCATACGTGGGGGCAGAACTTAAGTCAGCATATTCACCTGCATTGCTTGATACCCGCAGGCGCGCTTGATAAAGCGCACTGGCATGAAATAGAAAAAGGCTATTTATACCCCGTTAAAGCATTATCAACAGTGTTTAGAGGGAAAATGCTCGCGGCGCTCAATGAATGCGATAGTTCATTCGCGAAGGTAAGCACACCAACCAAATGGTGCGTGTATAGCAAAGCCTGTTTAACGTACAGTGAAAAGCTAGTTAGTTACCTTGCTCGTTATACCCGAAAAGGCGTGATGTCAGAATCGCGATTAGTGTCAGCGACTGAAGAAACAGTGAGCTTTAAATACCGCGATTATGCAGATAACAACCGCGATAAAGTCATGACTCTGAGTTGTGATGAATTTTTACGGCGCTACTTACAACATGTATTGCCCAAAGGGTTTATGCGCATTCGTCACTATGGCTTTTTAGCTAATGCGTGTCGCAAGCGAAAGTTAGGGTTAATAAAGGCTCAAGTATTAGCAACCCCATGCAAAGCGGTGAAGCCGAAGGTAGAGCAAGAACGATTAATACCCCATTGGTCTTGCCAGTCATGCAAGACGGGTACCTTACGATTTATTGGTGTGATGAATTTAGATGAGGCGACAAATAAAATAGCGCGAACGAGTTAGCAGCCTTGCTTGCTGCATCAAATCAATAAGTTAACCTGCTTAATTGCTCAGGCTAATAGCGACTGTGCGAGCGAAAAATATCCTTGCTTAACGGTTAAACATTCGGTTTAATGAATAGATAATAAACGCTGAGCAATGCAGGGAAAGCTTAAATTATAATAGGTAAGCTTATTAAATTAGCTGATTTAGCTAGAGCCTCTAAAAAGCAAATTCCCATAGCATAAACAACACCAACTCTGACACACCGAGCAGGTAGCGCCTCAGTCCAACAAGCGATTATGCAACACAAACTGCGTGTCGCATAAATACTAAAGTGTTAGCAGTATGGCATTGACCTGTCGTTAAGGTGACGCAAATGTGTCGTATACAAAAAAGGAGTTTTTGAACAGGATATAGCTTCAATATATTCATGTGAGAAATACAAATGGAAATGAAACTAAACGCTAAAAAAATTATAGAAGAACGTAAAGTCAGAGCTTGGAGTCAGCAACATTTAGCTGATGTTAGTGCTGTAAGTTTAAGAACCATTCAAAGAGTAGAAAATAATGGTTCAGGTTCATTGGAAACTGTTAAAGCATTAGCTTCCTGTTTTGAGCTAGATGTTACTAAGTTATTCCAGCCTGAAATCCCATTAAAGAAAAATCACTCTAAATCCAAAATAGCAGTGTTATCTTCAATGATTGCAGCCATTTTCAGTAGTGTTTTATTTCTAGTGCCATCTACAATGGCATCAGATATTAAGATAAACTCAGATAAAGTTACAACATCTAAAAATAATGATTATCGAGTTTACAGTAACAATGTAGAGATTTTCTTGCCAAAAACTCTTACTTATGAAGTGTTAGTTGATTCAAAGTGGGAAACAGCTACACCGGAAATAGCCAGTGGTAGTGTAAAGATCTATTTGGGTAACTCAGTTGTTTTTATTGAAAAAGCAATAATAACAAGAACTGAAAAAGGAACGAAAATCACTACTAATTATGCAAAATTTACTAACACTGACTAATATACTGCTAATAAGTGTCTAAGGTTGCGACCATCCATCTCCAGCCACTCGACAACATAAAATGTTGATAATAATTGGCAAGGTATCTTACTGTGTCGGATGGCGCTTCGCTTATCCGACCTACACTGGCACAAACCGGAAATCACCTACCCATAAATTCCGTATTTATACATTAAGGTTTTTAAAGCCTTAATGTAATTAATTTTCAACCATTCAAATATTTGCCTAAACCTAACCTTACTTAGATTTAAGGTGAACTTTAATTAATAAATCTCAATCTGAGTGCCACACCTTGCTTAAAATTCAAACTATTCTCAAGCTGCCGCGAATTCTCAATTTAAGTGGCACTGGCCAAAAAAAATTTTAAATAATACATATTAGCTAAATAACAATTGATAACCATTTTCGTTTAGATTAGTATGTACGCACTAAATGAAATTGAGAGTGGTTTGTATTCATGTATATTTGTCTATGTCACGGTGTGACTGATAAAAAAATTGAGCAAACAATTGACGATGGTGCAACGACCATGCGTGAATTAACTAAAGAGCTTAAAGTAGGCAGCCAATGCGGTAAGTGTTGTGGTTGTACTAAAAAGATCCTTAATCGCAGACTTATTCAGATTGCTGATGTAACGGATCAAGTTGCTTAATTACATATAAAAACTTAGATATAAAAAAAGCAGCTTTTTAGCTGCTTTTTTTATGCTTGTTACTATTTACAGTTGAGACTGCAAGTAGTTTTTAATGCCCGTATTTTTAATAAGTAATTGTTGGGTTTCTAACCAATCAATTTGCTCTTCTTGCTCATTTAAAATGTGGTCAAGGGCTTCACGGGTAATATAATCTTTTTTGCTTTCAGCCAGTTTAACTGCGTTTTGTAACTCACCAATAGTATCAAGTTCAAAACTCATGTTAGCTGCAATCATTTCTTCGCTGTTTTCACCAATACGTAATCGGCCTAGGTCTTGAAGATTTGGTAAACCTTCTAAAAACAAAATACGTTCGATTAAACGATCGGCGTTTTTCATTTTTTGAATAGATACTTTGTAATCTGCTTTGTCTAGTTGAGTGAAGCCAAAATCTTTAAACATGCGTGCATGTAAAAAGTATTGGTTAATACCAACAAGCTCATTAGCGAGCACTTTATTAAGCGCTGCAATAACGTCTTTATCGCCTTTCATAATATGCTCCTACTAAGCCATTTGTGCTTGATGATAATTTTCAGAACCAATCTTATCAATTAAGCCAAGTTGTTGCTCTAACCAGTAAACATGGTCTTCTTCGGTATCAAATAACAGTTTTTCTAAAATGCTACGAGACTGATAATCTTGTTGTTCTTCACATATTGCGATAACGTCTTTAACACACGCAACTACTTCAAGCTCTAGTGTTAAATCGTTTTGCATCATGCTTTTTACGTCGTTACCGATAAGTAAATCACGGCGTTTAGTCATATTTGGTACACCTTCTAAAAACAAGATGCGCTTAATAAGCCAGTCTGCGTGATCTTTTTCTTCTTCCATTTCGTGGTTAAGGCGTTCGTATAGTTTGTTTAAACCCCAGTCGTCATACATGCGCGAGTGTATAAAATACTGATCGATTGCTGCTAATTCGTTAGCTAACAATGTATTAAACGCATCGATTACTTTTTGATTACCTTTCATGATAAATCGCCTTAACTATTTCAATTGTATGCAGTGTAGTACAAATAGCCTATATTGCAAGTTTTCTCTATAAAAATCATTGCGTTACTATTGGTTTTGATTCTTATTTAAGTTTGCGTTACTGCTTGGTTTATGGACAGTTTTTTATTTGCATTAGCATCTAATACAAGATCATGATTGCTAGGGCGTATTGAACTTTGGTGGTTGAATTTACAGCAGTGTGTTTGGTTTTTAGGCAAGGCAGTGCCTATGTAGTGTGGTTATTCCCCATAAATAGGCGATAACGCAGCATAAAGACCAAACATGCGCTGCCCAAAGGGTTCTTTCTAGGGACGATTAACTTTTTGTTGCTCGGTTTTTACTTAGCCCGCTAGGTTACAAACCTCGCGCCGCAATTTAATCGCCCCTAGATTGAACAAATCTCAATCCACAAAGATCAACACGCCCTAAATAAAAATTGAGATGTTTATTTATGTGGGATTTGTTGAGCATATAGGCATGCAGGGCATGCCTATTACGTGCGTTTATTTGTTAAAATTGATATTTAGCACCCAGCGTTGCGGTTGTGCCTAATCCTTTAATGTTATATCCACCGTAGGTGTATGCCTGTGCGCGGGCAGGGTAGTAATCACTATTGAATAGGTTTTCTATTCCAAAATACCCACTCCACTTGGCGTTAACATTGTATTGGCCACTTAAGTTAAATGTGTTGTAGCTACTAACAGGGCCCTGATCGCCAGAGTATTGGCCTTGCGCATTTTTATCAAAACGCTTTCTGTCGCCTACATATAAAAAGCTCATTGCAAGAGATAGTTCGTCATTTGTTTGCCACGTTACATTCGCTGTTGCTTTAGGTGGGCTAATTTGACTTGCGCCTAGATAGTCATCAGCTTCGGTGTTTTTACCTTCTACGTAACTGTATGTGGCGCTTAACTTAAGGTCTTGGGTAATAGTGTAATTAACTAACCCTTCGTAACCCCATATTTCTTGTGGCGCACGCACAGGTTCGTAAACTCCTGTTACTTCATTATACTCATTACTTGTACCAAGCTCTGAGGTACTTCTGTAAAGAGCAAATTCAAAACGTACGTTTTCAAACTGTGAGGTAAAACCAACTTCGTAATTGTCGATTATTGAGGCTTGTGTTTGAATAAGTGCAATGTCGTCAACGGTTGCAGCGCGAAGTAAGCGACCAATATCAGAAATATCAGAGCCCTGTGAGTAACTAAAAAACGGGCTAAAGACATCGGTTAAGTTATATTTAATACCGGCATTATAGGTTGTTGCATCGTAATTAATGGTGTCGCCACGCACATTTAATGGTACTGAACATTGCGATGCGGTTTTGCAAAGTTTTAGCGTTTGGTAGTCACTTACGCTCAAATCAATGCTTTCGTTTCTTACACCCGCTTTTACAATAATGTCGTCGTTTATTACCCATTTTGTTTGTAAAAAGCCTGCCACACTTTCCATGTCCATTTCTGGCACCCACACACGGCCATCTACTAAAGGTTGCGATGTTTTATCGTTTAAGGCATCAATACCGTAGATTAGGGTGGCTGTTACGTTTTCAAAATCAAACTGACTATTAAATGTAGCTCTGGCACCTTGCTTGTCTGATTTAATAACCGATTGACCACCGCTATAACCTTCATCAAGATTGGCTAAAGCGGTTGAGAAAAAGAATACGTTTTCTATATTTTGTTTATACAGATCGAGGGTCATTTGTGTGTTTTCAAACAACGCGTAATCAACATATTTTAGGGTTATATTTTCGTTGCCTTCTGGGCCTTGCGGTTTACCTTGTTTTTGAAGCTCTAAGGGGACGTGTATAGCGTATGTTTTTTCCCCTATATTGCCATCGCCAGTAACATCGCCTAAATCAGTTTTTTGCTGTGAGCTGTAAAAGTTATAGCTAAACTGCAGTTGCTTTTCGTCGTCAAAATCATAAGTTAGTTTGGTAAAATAGTTTTGAGTTTCAGAGTCTGATAAACCATATTGCAAGCCTAAAATATCGCCCTCTGCATCGCGTTGTACGCCGTTTTCTTCATAGCTTGCCGTTAACAGGTAGCTTAGTTTATCGAGCTTTCCGTTTACTGCAGCCGCTATTCTACCGCCGCCACTTTCTGCTAATTTAACAGCGCTAAAGCGGCTTGAAATACTTATTTCACCTTCAGGTTTACCATCACTGCGAGCCTGTTTTGTTATGTAGTTAATAATGCCACCTGAGGCACCATTACCATAAATAGACGTTGCGCCTTTTATGACTTCAATGCGCGCTATTGCGCTGGCGTCTAACGTTTTTACGCCTAAAGAACCATTACGAAGAGGGGTTGATTGCGGTACACCATCAATCATTATTAATGGCGCACGACCGCGTAGTGTTTGTCCTGAATTACTTGAACTACCAGTATCTGGGGCAAGGCCAGGAACCATTTGCGCGAGTAAGCTCCCCAATTCTGAGCTTACTTTTAAATGCTGTTGTATTTGTTGCTGATTTATAACGGTAATTGAGGCTGGTACTTCGTCAATGCTTTCTGATATTCGGCTGCCAGATACAATGACATGCTCTAACTGATCAGAAGTGTATTCATTTTTATTATTTTCATTTGCTAACGTGTTAGTACTTATTGCAACAGCAATAAGGCAAAGCGAAGTTTTTAACATGGGGTGTCTTAGTTGATAACAATTTACGTAATGGTAATTATTATCAACTAATGACGCAAGTGTTAATGAGATTTATTTCCATTTATGGCGTTTTAACCAAAAATATACACCGCTTACAATAAAAAATGCGAGTGAAAGGGCTATTAATAACCATAAAAACTGCACAATAGGACCTGCAAAATCACCAATGTGAAACTTATACTTAAAGTTCCATGCTTGTGTTGTGAAGTTGGTTTTACTGGCGTCAAATGAGTTTAATACTTTACCAGTAAATGGGTTAGTCCAAACCCAGCTGTAAGCGTGGCTTTCGCCAGGGTTTTGCATTCTCAGTGCAATTGCTTCGTCATCTTTTTTAGGTAAGTAAATTCTATATACTTTACCATCTGGAAATACGTTCTCTGCATTTTTAATTGCTTCATTGTAGTTTAACGCAGTTTGAGAAGGGGCTATTATTTTTGGCGCTTCAGGTCTTTGTTCTACTTTATTAAACGTTACAAATTCTAATACAGATTGAGTTTGTGTTTTCCAGTTAAATGCCATACCAGTAAAGGCAATAAGCATAAGGGGTATAAAAAAGTAAACACCAAGCACTGTATGTAATTGATACATGAGCACTCTAAATTTGGCTTTTGGTTTTATAGCTAAACGTTTAACTCTGTTTTTGGGCTTTACCCATAAATAAAAGCCGAGTAATACATTTATTAAAAGTAGCAATGCACATACCGACATCCAATTTCGAAAGGTTTTTTCACCCTTACTGTTTTCAAACAACAGCCAGCGATGCAATCCCATCGCAAACCCATAAATAGTATCTGTTGATTCATAGACGTTTAGTACACTCCCAGAGTAGGGATTAACACTGGCGTAATGTTTATTGGCTAACCTAAATTGCCATGCGGCGTTTGGCGCTTGTTCGGGCATAAAAAAAGTGATTTTTTGCTTAGTTTGAGCTCGTACATTTTGTATAAGTTCATCGTAAGGCATTAAATTTTCTTGTGGTGTTACTTGCCATTTTGCAGGCTCTATTAAGTGCTGTATATCTTTTGCATAAATCATAACAGCACCGGTTAAGCTCACTATTAATAAAAATAGTCCGCTAATAAGGGCAAGGCCTAAATGAATTCTACGTAACCAAAGTTTCAAAAACGGTATCTCATTATGAGTTAATGGCAATATTGTAAATGATAATACGAGCTGTTTTCAATTAAATAATTCAGTTGTTAAATATATGACCAAAATTATATTTTTTGATTTTCGATTATGCAGTTTTCAATATTAAAATGGTCGTGTAAATAATGCTTAATAGCTTCTAAATCTATTTGGTTTTGCGTGTTAATAACTAATTCACAGTGGGTGGTTTTATCGTCGAGTTGCCACGCTTTAATACTAGCGACGTGTTGTATCTGGAATTTTTTAATTAGTGCTTTAGTTACAGCTGCATTATCAAGATGTGAGGGAGCGGCTTGCATTAAAATTTTACAACTATCTTTAAGTAATAATATACCGTGATAAATAACATAAACAGAAATTAAAATTGTCGCTATTAAATCAACTACATACCACTGATATAAAATAATTAAAGTACCTGCTACAATCACAAAAATAGACGCCATTGCATCAGATACATTATGAATAAATGCAGCTCTTATATTCATACTGTGATTTGCGCCAGCTCTGTACGTTAAAAACGCTGTTACTAAATCGACTACTAGCGCTATTGCCGCTACCCAAACTACAATCCAACCATTAATTGGCTGAGGGTTAAAATAGCTCGAAATAGACTCAAAAATTAAATATACGCCAATCATTATTAATGTACTGCTATTAAAAAGAGTGGCGAGTATTTCTGCGCGTTTATAACCAAAGTGATGGGTGTCATCGGCAGGTTTATTGCCAATCTTGCGTGCAATTAGCGCAATAAGTATTGCGGCTGCATCACTTAAATTATGAAGGGCATCGGCTATAAGTGACAAGCTGCCCGAAAATATCCCGCCAATAACTTGGGCTACGGTTAGCAATACATTAATAACCACAGCGGCGGTGAGCTGTTTATTGCTTTGGTTTTCGTCTACATGACTATGTGAGTGATCGTGCGCCATAATGCCCTCAAACGCATTGATTAAATACTGCTTATATCACGAGGAGTTTAAAACAGCTACAGAAGTTGTAGCGTAAGCAAGTGTAATTATAAGTTAGTAATAAAGGCGTATTTTTTAAAAAATGTGAATTTAAGATTGTAACGCTAAATACCCAGTTTTTAAGGAGTTTACCGCTCAAAACTTGCGTCTTTATATATTTAGTGCATTAATGTAAGTAATATTAAATGATTATAAGTTGCTGGATATTAAGCATGGACAAAGGTTTAAACTTTGGTGAATTAACAGGTAAAGGACAGTCTGTTCGAAGTAAGTTAATTATAACCTTTATAATTATAGCCTTAGGGCCACTTTGTATACTTACGTGGTTTAGTCTTGAACATGTAAATAGCACGCTTAAACAAAATGCAGACACTGAACTTAACGAGCTTAATAATATAGGTAAGCAATTTGCTGATATTTGGTTTACAGACCATGTTAAAGATTTATATTTGCTTAGATCACAATTTGATATCAGCCCCAATAAAAAGCAAAAATTAATTAATCAATTTATTGAGCAGTATGACTTTGTTAATCATGTAGAGCTTATTGATGTAAACCTTGTTAACTCACGACCTTCATCACTTTTTTTAAATGTTATTAAAGAGCCGCGCTTTAATAACATACGTTCTGGGATTATAAATACAGGTAAAATCCAATTCCAGTCAATGACTGCCTCAGGGCGTGAATATCATATTATTGGCTTACCGATATTAAATGATGAAAATAAGTTACAAACAATATTGCTTGCAGATATAAATTTAAATGGCTTATTAAATAATCTAAGTAAAATACACGCTGCTAATAAAGACATAACATTTTATGTTATGCACAATAATAAAATTCAAAAAAGTAATACTTCAGACGATACCCAACCATCATTTTTCTCTCAAAATAGCTCACCAATACAACGTGTTTTTTCTTATATTGATAAAAATGAAGTCACTTTATATGGGTATATTAATTCATTAGAGTTTTTAAATGAGTCTGGCTGGCAGCTACTTGTATCAAAACCAAAAGAAGTCGCACTACAAGGTGCTAATTATTATAAGCAGCTCGCTGTATTAACTAATTCAGGTGCCTTACTGCTGATATTAACGTTGTCGTGGTGGTTTGGTCGCCGGCTGTCTCAGCCTTTAATTAACTTAGCTAAAATTGTCGAAAATATTACAAAAGGCGATTTAGTTAAAGTTCCAATAATAAACGATAGCATTGAATTTAATCAGCTTTCATTGGGCTTACGTAAGTTAGTAGCTGTAAAAGAAGAGCAACAAAGTATATTACAAAAACAACGTTCGGCACTTCAAATTGCATTAAAACAATTAGCAGAACAAAAAAGTGCATTAGATGAACATGCCATTGTTGCGGTAACTGACTTACATGGCACTATTACTTTTGTAAATAAGAAGTTTTGTGAGATCAGTGGCTTCGACGAACATGAATTAATAGGCGAAAACCATCGCTTATTAAATTCAGGGAAACACGAAAAAGAATTTTTTAAAAATATGTACAAAACGCTTAAACGCGGTGATGTATGGAACGGGCAAATCTGTAATAAAGCTAAAAATGGTGGTTTTTATTGGGTAGATACCACCATTGCACCATTTCTAGATGAAAACGGTATACCACAAAACTATATTGCTATTCGTACCGACATTACAGCGCTTAAGTTACAAGAGCTAGAGCTTGAACAGCACAAAACACAGCTACAACTAGTGATTGACTCAACAGCAGTGGGTATTTGGGATTGGTACATTGATACTAAAAAGGTGACATTTAATAACCGCTGGGCCGAGATTATAGGTTACAAGCTCAGTGATATTGAACCTTGTACTATAGATACTTGGTATACCTATGCTCACCCTGATGATTTAGCTATGTCGGAGAAAAAACTTCAAGCGTATTTTTCCGGCGAGACTGACTATTATGTTAGTGAAGCCCGCATGAAACATAAAAATGGGCATTGGATCTGGGTTCTCGATACTGCAAAAATAGTTGAGTGGAATACCGATGGTTCTCCAAAACGCATGATCGGTACGCATTTAGATATATCAGATCGAAAATCTACAGAGCTTGAGCTACAAGGAAGCCGAGACAGATTTGCATCTTTGGTATCAAATATCCCTGGCATAATTTATCGATGTAAGTTTGATGACAAATTAAGCATGCTTTACATGAGCGAGCAAGCGAGTGAAATAACCGGTTATTCACCCGATGAGTTGATACACAATGAAGACCTTTGCTTCTTTGATTTAATATGTGAAGACGATTCTCAAAAAATAAAAGATGAAATTGTTCGCTGTGTTAATGCTAAGCAGTCATGGTCTGTTGAGTATAGAATTAAAGCCCGCGATGGCTCTTTGCATTGGGTAAACGAAAAAGGCCAAGCGATTTACGCAGATGATGGCAATATATTGTATTTAGATGGATTTATTTTAGATATTACAGAACGTTACAATACACAATTAAAAATAAGCCGTCAGCAAAGCCTGCTTGAATCAATGAGTAAGCAAGGACAGATTGGTGCATGGGAGATGGACCTAGATGCGCATACTCTTTATTGGTCTGATGAAGTTAAGGTTATCCACGAAGTACCAGAGGGATTTGAGCCGAGGATAGATACTGCTATTGATTTTTATAAACCAGGAATACACCGAGACACTATAAGTACCTTATTTGAATGCGCTGTGACTTTAGGTGAAAGCTGGAGTGTAGAGCTTATTATTTTGACCTATTCGGGGCAAGAGCGTTGGGTTAAATCAATGGGCCAAGCAGAGCTTAAAGATGGTAAATGCGTACGTGTTTTTGGCTCATTTCAAAGTATTGATGCACATAAGCGCCTTGAACTCGAAAGCGAAAAAGCAAACCGCTATAACAAAAATTTAGCCGCGCTTACAGTCGCACCTGAAGTGCAAAATAGTGATGTAGAGCAAGTTAAAAAGCTAGCCGTTAAATCTATGTGCGAAGTGCTAAATGTTGCACGTGCGTCGGTATGGATTTTTAACGATCAACGAGATGTAATGACATGTCATAGTTTATACATAGATGGACAAGGGTTTGTAGATACAGATGCTGTTTTAACTGCTAAAGACTATCCTGCATATTATAACGCCATTTATAAGCAAAACTTAGTAGCCATTGATGATGTTTATACCCATCCAGCAACTGTTGATTTTATAGAAGCGTATACAAAGCCATTAAATATTAAATCGATGCTTGATGCAGTAATAGCAACTGGTGATGGTAATTTAGGTATTTTGTGCGCTGAAACGGTATGCGAACATCACAATTGGACGCAAAGTGAAGAAACGTATCTTCGATCATTGGCTACTTTAGTGGGAAGTACTTTAATTTCTCAGCAACGAAAAGTAATCAGTGAGGAGCTTAAAGTAGCGCTTGTAAAAGCAGAGGATGCGGCTATTGCCAAGAGCCAATTTTTAGCAACCATGAGCCATGAAATAAGAACGCCAATGAATGGTGTACTCGGTATGCTAGAACTTGTTCAATTAGAGTCACTCCCTAAACCAATAGAAACAAAAGTAGGTATAGCCAAAACAAGTGCGCATTCTTTATTGGGTGTAATTAACGATATTTTAGATTTCTCTAAAGCCGAAGCGGGTAAAATTGAACTTGAAGAGATTAACTTTAATGGACGTGATTTAATTGGCGAAGTTGCTGCCGCACAAGCATTGACTGCTCAAGAAAAAGGTATAGAAATAATTTTAGATTTGGTAGCGTTAGAGCCTTCGCAGTTATGCGGAGATCCTGGGCGCATTCGACAAGTACTTACTAATTTGCTGAGTAACGCCGTTAAGTTTACGAGTAAGGGCGAGGTTGTGGTAAGCGCCAAAATTAATAAAGTGGCTCAAGGTTTAGAGTTTGTTGCAAGTATAAAAGATTCAGGCATAGGAATAAGTGAAGAAAAGCAACAGCAGTTATTTACCCCTTTTTCTCAGGTAGATGCATCAACAACGCGTGAATACGGGGGCAGTGGCTTAGGGCTGGCTATTTGTAAGCAGCTTTGTGAGTTAATGGGAGGAGCAATTTCTCTTACAAGTGAAGCAGGTAAAGGGAGTACCTTTACCGCCACTATAATGTTAACTCCGGGAGATCAAAAAGAGCGTTATATTCCTAATATTAATATGGAAGAGCTAACAGTTTTAGTTGTTGACGATAACGAGACAAATCGAATTGTAATTTCACAACAGCTTGAACATTGGGGCGCTAAGGTTGCACTCGCATGTGATGCACATGAAGCACTTGATATGTGCGCGCAGCACTATAAAGATAAAAATTGCATGTATGATATTGCAGTGCTTGATATGCAAATGCCAGGAATGGATGGCATAGAGCTGTGTAAAGCACTAAAAGCACATGAACATTATAAATCAATGCCACTTGTAATGATGACTAGTATTGCAGGTATGGAAGGCGCGCAGCGTTATTCTGATGCTGGCTTTCAGGCATATTTTCCTAAACCAGTAACCACTGCCGATTTAATTTCTGCACTGTCAGTTATAACGAGTAATGATGCAGGCGAGACGCTCCCACTTGTTACGTCAGGCTATATTTCGTCACTTAAAAAAGAAAAGATGCAGAAGTCTTCCCAAATACTACTGGTAGAAGATAATCCAATTAACCAACAGGTGGCTAAATTAATGCTCAAAAAGCTTAATTGTGACGTTACTATTGCTGGGAATGGCCAATTAGCGATTGATATATTAGAAGCGCATGATTCAGGATATTTTAAGCTTGTACTCATGGATTGCCAAATGCCTGTTATGGATGGTTTTGCTGCAACCGCTGCTATTCGTAAAGGCTTGGCGGGCATACAGCATAAAAACATTAAAATAATCGCTATCACCGCAAATGCAATGAACTCAGATAAAGAGCGTTGTATAACAGCTGGAATGGATGACTACTTGAGTAAACCTATTCAATTAGATATTTTAAAAGATAAATTAGAGCAGTATATTTAAGGTAAAAATACAATGAGCCAACCCGTTATAATACGTGATGCAAAACCAAGTGACGCAAAAACAATTTTGCACTTTATTACCGAACTTGCCATATATGAAAAAGAACCTGATGCAGTAAAAACAGACGAGCAGGCAATTTTAGATACTCTGTTTAGTGAAGGTGCAACTGCGCACAGCATAATTTGTTTAGAAGGTGATGAGCCAATTGGTTTTGCGGTATATTTTTATAATTACTCTACCTGGTTAGGTAAAAATGGCCTATACCTTGAAGATTTATACGTAAGCCCAGATAGCCGTGGCAATGGTGCAGGTAAAGCCATTATGAAACACTTAGCTAATAAGGCCATTAGTAATGACTGTGGTCGTTTTGAATGGGTAGTGCTTGATTGGAATAAACCCGCTATCGATTTTTACAATAGCATTGGTGCAACGCCTCAAAACGAATGGATTATATATCGCTTAACAGGGCAGGAATTATTAGACTTCGCTAGATAGTTAATGAAAATCATTTGCATTTAGTTTTATGGGTGTGTAAGTTAAATACACACTCATAAATAAACGTGCAGATGATTATATGATCTCAAGCCAAAAACAATCCCAATCAGATTTACTTTATCTTGATCAAGCATTAAGCCCTTGGCAGTCGAATATAATGCAAGGTAATTATGCATTTGAACAAGGTGCACTTCTCGAAGCTCGCGATAAATACTTATTAGCTAAAACACTTGCAGATCATCTTCTTCAGCAGTTTTTATATGCTCAGATTAATAACACTGTCATTCATGCTATTGAGCACTGTATACCCGCACTTGTTGTTGCGTCACATAATTTAGCTGATACCTATATAGCTATGCAACAGCCTGAAAATGCATGCAAATGGCTATGCGAAGTACACTTAACACTCTCTTCACTAATTAAGCATACTCATTACGATATACAAAAAGTGAGTAAGCATCATTACATTAAAACTTCCTTTGAACTTGTGTCATTTACAAGACGCTATCATTTTTTACCTGAGCTAATAGAGCAAGTGAATTTTTGCTTATGCTCTAAAGACTCAACAAACAGCCTGCTACATTAACATAAGGAGTAATTTATGGCGTTTACATTGCCAGCACTTGATTATGAATATGATGCGCTTGAGCCTCATTTAGACAGCAAAACGATGCATATTCACCACACATTGCATCATCAAACGTATATCAATAAAGCCAATGCTGCTTTAGCAGATACTGTATATGCAACCGCAAATGCTGAAGAGTTACTTAAGGGAATAAATGAGCTACCAAGTAATTTGCAAAAAGCAGTACAAGAGCATGTAGGAGGGCATTTTAATCACAGCTTATTTTGGCAAGTAATGAGCCCGCAAGGAGGAGGTGAACCTGAAGGTATTGTGGCTCAGGTTATAAATGAGCAACTAGGCAGTTTTGATAAATTTAAAGACCAATTTACAGCCGCGGCAATTAGCCAATTTGGTAGTGGTTGGGCGTGGTTATGTGTAACGCCGGATGAAAAGTTGATTGTAGAAAATAGTGCTAATCAAGATTGCCCTTTAATGCAGGGAAATATCCCTATTTTGGGACTTGATGTATGGGAGCATGCCTATTATTTGAAGTATCAAAATAAACGTCCTGACTATATTGCTGCATTTTATAATGTAATTAATTGGCAAGAAGTACAAAGGCGTTATTTATTGGCTATTGGTTGAGTGCCGAATATGGCTAGTAATACAGTTTATTTTGTATAAGCTAGGCTTTATTAGATTAATTAATAGAGCCGTTTATGGACACTTCACATTGGCAAAAAGCACGTCAGAGTCGCGATCCTCGTTTTGACGGGCTTTTTTACGTAGCGGTAAAAAGTACCGGTATTTATTGCAGACCTATTTGCCCTGCGCCAACGGCTCACGAAAAAAACGTTGCTTATTATCAGTTTGCTCATAACGCGGCGCAAGATGGTTTTAGACCCTGTATTCGTTGCAGGCCCGATAGTGCCCCTGGCAGCGCAGCATGGCAGGGTACAAAAACGACTGCACTTAGAGCAAAACAGTTAATAGATCAAAATGACGAGCACGACTGCGAAAAATTAGCAGCTCGCTTAGGTGTAAGTAGTCGTTATTTAAGACAGTTGTTTAAGCAGTATTTTGGCGTGTCGATTACGCAATATCGATTATTTAACCAATGTCACTTTGCTAAAAAGCTGATTCAAGAAACACATTTACCCTTTACCGAAATAGCGTTTTCCGCAGGCTTTAAAAGCATTAGGCGCTTTAATGATGCATTTTTACAGCAGTTAAATATAGCTCCCTCGAAGCTGCGCAGTGGCGATAAAAAACCAACGTCAACACTCACTTTAACCCTGCCATTTAGGCCGCCTTATAATTGGCCTGCTTTGCAGAGCTTTTTACAAAGGCGCTTGATAAAACCAATGGAGTGGATAACGCAGACGAGCTACGGACGTACTTTTGCAAGTGAGGAATATAAAGGAAGCTTTACCGCTGAATTTATAGCGAGTAAAAATCACTTTAGTGTGTCTATCGATATAGATAATACGGTGTACTTACAACCTGTTATAAATAATATACGCCGTGTGCTTGATTTAGATGCCGATATTAATTTAATTCAAACGCATTTAAGCGCCAATATAAACAATGCGTTTACAGTGTGTGAAGGGCTCAGACTTCCAGGGATTTGGTCAAGTTTTGAAGCCGGTATAAGGGCGGTACTCGGACAACAAGTGAGTGTTACTGCGGCGCATAATTTAGTAACAAAGTTAGTTGACGAATTAGGCGAAAAAGAGGGCGATGCCGTTTATTTTCCTACGGCTAAAATTGTTGCTAATAGTGATTTTGCATTTTTTAAAATGCCACAAGCACGCAAAAATGCGCTACACAACTTAGCCCAGTTTTGTGCACTAAATCCTGAAAATGACGATTTAGACGAATGGCTTAATTTAAAGGGAATTGGTCCTTGGACGGTAAATTATGCAAAGTTGCGAGGGCAAAGCCAGCCCGATATATTACTTGATGGCGACTTAGGTGTTAAAAAAGCTCAAGCGGCGGCAAACCCTTTCGTACCTGCTAACAGCGCTCCTTTTCGCTCTTACTTAACTTTTCAACTTTGGCAGCAATTATAATGATCATTCAAACATCAATTTCGAGCCCTATAGACGACATAATTATTCAAGCGACAGATAAAGGAGTGAGTTACGTTGGGTTTTATCCTCCAGTTGAGCACCCTCATACGCCATTTGAGCAAGTCGCTAACAAGGCGGTGCTTATTTGCGCTGCGCAGTTAAATGAGTACTTTGCAAAAAAACGCACTACTTTTGATGTACCACTTGATACAAACGGTACAGTATTTCAACAAAGCGTATGGCAAGCACTATTAACGGTACCTTTTGGACAGTCGCAAACATACGGCTATATTGCAAACCAACTCAATAACCCAAAAGCAGTGAGGGCAGTAGGCGCTGCGAATGGTAAAAATCCGATTAGTATTATAGTGCCTTGCCACCGAATTATTGGCGCAAATGCAAAGTTAACGGGCTATGCTGGTGGGCTTGATAGGAAACTTTGGTTGCTGAAACACGAAGGATTAATGTAAATTAATTTAACGAATATTTTGTATGTTTACTTCTACATACTACACTGTAGATTTAGTTTATAAATAAAAATCACTATGAAAATTAGAACGTTACTTTATATTTTTGTTTTGAAGTGTATTGTTTTTTGCGATGGCGTTACGGCCAAAGAATTACTTTTTTGTTATGAAGATAAAAACGCAGCACCACTATTTTTAGGTGTTGATAAGGCTATACCTATTGATCAACCTGATGCCTCAGTTGAGGTTTTAAGTTTATTAGATAAAGCGATTGATGGTGTTGAGATTAAGTTTGTTAGAAAACCATGGCGTAGATGCTTAAGCGATTTAGAATTTAATCGAGTTAATGCTGTTATTGCCAGTTACCGCAAAGGACGAGAAAACGTTGCTGTTTACCCTGTTGATCAGCAAGGTAAGTTACAAGATGACTATGCAGTAAGTGAATTTAGTAGCTGCCTTATAGGGCGTTATAAATTTCATAAAGAATGGGAGACTCGCGAAGTATTTCAAAATAAAGCATTTACTATAGCTATTCCTAATGGCTATGGACTAAATAGCGCGTTGAAAGAAGAACCATTTTTTATTCATAATACGTTTTCTAAAAGCAAAGCTTTTGAGTTGCTAGATAAGGGCGTGGTGCAGGCGAGCCTTGATCTATGCCAAGTTGATGGCTTAAAAGTGTCGAGTTATCCGTATGAGGGTAATAATGTTAAACCTATTTATCCCCCTTACGAAACCAGCCATGGTTACCTTGTTTTTTCAAAAAAATTCTACGAAGAAAATAACGATCTAAGCTTGGAAATGTGGCAATGGTTATCAAAGTTTGAAAGTGCACCTATCTATATTAAATATTTACAAACACTTAAATAACCTCGGTAAATTCGCGTTTGTAAATTGGTATTAATTTAATATTAAGGTAGCATAAGCGCACTTTTTATAAAATGGCACCACAATGGCTCAATTATACTTTTACTACTCTGCAATGAATGCAGGTAAATCAACCACGTTATTACAATCTGCATTTAATTATAAAGAACGTGGCATGGAACCTGTGATCCTGACTGCTGCCATTGATGATAGACAAGGCGTGGGTAAAGTATCGTCTCGTATTGGCTTGCAAGCAGATGCGCATGTATTTGATGCTAGCAAAGATGTTTTTGATCTTATTCAATCACTCAATAATGAAAAAAAACGCCATTGTGTGTTAGTTGACGAGTGCCAATTTTTATCAAAAGAACAAGTAATGCAATTAACAGATGTGGTTGATGAATTAGGTATACCGGTATTGTGTTATGGCTTGCGTAACGACTTTAGAGGCGAGCTATTTATAGGGTCGCAATATTTGCTTGCGTGGGCTGATAAGTTAGTTGAGCTTAAAACTGTATGCCACTGTGGACGTAAAGCTAACCATGTACTGCGTACCGATGAAAATGGTGAAGCAATAGCCGATGGTAACCAAGTAGAAATTGGCGGCAATGACCGATACGTTTCGGTATGCCGCAAACATTATAAAGCCGCGTTAAATATGGGCCGACAAAGCATTTAAAAATGTATCAATATCTTCGCGCGTAATATCTAAATGCGTTACTAGCCTAAGCTGCTTGCTTGGGCTAAATAGTATACCTTGTTGTTTAAGTGCCTCAGCAATCTCTTCAATGTTTATACTGCTAGTGTATGTTGCGTAAACCATATTAGTGGTGTTACTCATATCTACAGTAAAGCCACTGATTTCACTTAATTGTTGAGCCAAATAACGTGCATTTGCATGATCGTCTTTTAAGCGCTCTACATTGTGCTCAAGTGCAAACTGCCCGGCAGCTGCAAGCATTCCGGCTTGGCGCATACCGCCACCAAGTACTTTTCTCCATCGTCTTGCTTTATTAATAAGTGCTGTTGAGCCTAATAATAAAGAGCCTACGGGCGCCCCCAAACCTTTAGATAAACAAATAGAAATTGAGTCAAAGTGCTTTGTGATTTCAGTGATATCAATATTTAGCTCAACAGCGGCATTAAAAGCACGTGCGCCGTCTAAGTGCAGCGCTAAATTATGCGTGTTAACAAAGTCACGAGCTTGGGCTAAGTACTCAAGCGGGAGTACTTTTCCGCCTATGGTATTTTCTAAGCTAAGTAATCGCGTTTTTGCAAAATGACAATCGTCTGGTTTTATTGCTGCAGCTATTTTACTAAAAGGTATACTGCCATCAGCATCGTTTTCAATAGGCTGTGGTTGCACAGACCCTAAAACAGCTGCTCCGCCGCCCTCAAACTTATAGTTGTGAGCATTTTGGCCACAAATGTATTCGTCACCTCGTTCACAATGCGCCATTATTGCAAGTAAGTTGGCTTGTGTACCTGAGCTACAATAAAGTGCGGCTTTAAAGTTAAAACGCTTACACGCATAGGCTTCTAGTTGGTTAACGCTTTCATCATCACCGTATACATCGTCACCAACCGGTGCGCTGTACATAATATCGCGCATTGTGTTTGTTGGTTTTGTAACTGTATCAGAGCGAAAATCTATCATGATTGCCTTATCCTTTTTATTGTTTTTAATAAAATTGGTATTAATCAAGCTCGCTACAAATTTGCTCACGAGTTTCTTTATCAAAGTAAGTCCATGCAATAAAGCGGCTGATTTTTTGACCTTGTGCCATATCAACTATTTTATATTGTGCTATTGGGTGGGTTTTTAATACTTCTTCAAGGGCTGCAATATTATCTTTTTTAGAGACTAACGACGTAAACCACAGTACTTGCTCTGCAAAGTCTTCGCTCTCTTTAATCATGTTAGAGATAAACTGTACTTCACCGCCTTCACACCATAATTCATTATTATGGCCACCAAAGTTAAGTGTGCTACTGGGTGTTTTTCCTAGGTTTTTCCACTTACGTTCACTGCCTTTACTTGCCTCTTCTTCGCTTGCATGAAACGGAGGGTTGCAGAGCGTTAAGTGGTATAAATCTTTTTGATTTACAACGCCTTTAAAAATATGTGATGCGTTTTTTTGTTGTTTTAGGGTTATTTTTAAACCATTAAACTGAGCAATTTGCTTTGCTATTTTTACCGAAGCTGCATCAATATCAGTCCCTGTAAAATGCCACTTATATTCACTTGTACCAGTAAGCGGGTAAACTAAATTAGCACCAGTGCCAATATCAAGTACTTTAATTTGCTTACCTAAAGGTATTTGTTGTTGGTTATCATCACTTAATAAGTCGGCTAAGTAATGAATGTAGTCAACACGCCCAGGTATAGGTGGACATAAGTTGTGCTCGGGAATATCCCAAAAATCAATATTATAATGTGCTTTCAAAAGGGCTTGATTGAGTGTTTTAACGGCTTTGTTATCACTAAAATCAATACTTTTAGTACCTGCAGGTGTGGTTATAACAAAAGGCAGTAGAGCAGGGTGCTCTGTTGTTAATAAATCGAAGTCGTACCCATTTTTATGTAGGTTACGAGGGTGTAATTTTGAACGTGTATTATTTTCTTTCATGGCTTCATTTTAACAACAGATATGATGTGGTGATTGTAACAAATGCTGATGAGTAAAGTGCAGACATTTCCTTTGGTATATTTAATATTACTGGTAGGATGAGTTGAAAATAATAAAAAGGAATAACTGTGGCGATTTCTCAGCAATCAATAATTATCAATTTAGACGCTCACCAAACACTTCATTTACGTCGAATCAGCGATGATAATCAGCAAGGGCCTGTCGTATTTTTTATGCATGGAGCTGTAGAAAACGGTAAAATTTTTTACACCCATTCTAATAAAGGGCTTGCCCCTTTTTTGGCTGAGCATGGGTACCGATGCTATGTGGCTGATTTACGTGGCCGAGGTGATAGTAAGCCGATTATTTCAAGTGACGCTAAGTACGGGCAAACCGAGGCCATTTTAGAAGATATTCCAGCCTTTATTAAGCAAATAGAGTTGATTGAAGGCAAGAAGCCTGACTACTGGGTCGCTCACTCTTGGGGCGGGGTATTGATGAACAGCGCGTTTGCACGTTTTCCAGAATATATTAATGATGTAAAAGCGTGTGTGTATTTTGGCTCTAAGCGTTCTTTATTTAATAATCATCCTCAAAAATTATTACAAGCCAATTTAATTTGGTATTTTATGGCACCTTTACTTGCTAAAAAACACGGCTATTTAAATGCTAAAGGTTATAAGTGGGGAAGCGATAACGAAACTCAAAAGTCGCATTATCAAAGTATGCAATGGGCTAAAAAGAAGCCATGGATAGATTCTGATGATAATTTTGATTATGCAAAAGCGCTAAACAACCTGCATTTACCGCCAACGCTTCATATTGCTGCGGTAAAAGATAAAGCATTAGCGCAACCAATCGATATTCAAAAGTTTATGGACGAATCAGGGCCTGGCATTCAACAAATGCGAATTTACGGTCGTAAACACGGGCATAATTTTGATTACGATCATATTAATATGCTTACCAACCCAAGTGCGCGTGATGATCAATTTAAAGATTTACTTAATTGGTTTAAAGCACGTCCGATTAATTCTCATCAAGTAACTTTAAAAGAGGTGTTTTGTAACGCTCCCACTTAGCGATTGCGGCGTTATTAATAGGTTGGCGAATAGCATGTTTACTCAACGTGGTTACCGGTGTTTTTTGTTTATAAAACGCTAAGCAGCGCTCTTCAAAATGACAGTTTAAAAAGCCAAGTAACTGCGTTAGCTGCTCTTTTGGGTTGCTCACTAAATCTTCGTAACTGACATCATAAATTGGCATACCTTTAAAGGAGTGCCAATGGCTCATCAGTTTTTCATACACACTATGGTAAAGCTTAAACTCAGGTAGTGAGCAAAAATAAGGCTCGTTTTCGGCAAAGTAATTAGTGAAAATAGAAAACGCAGTAGCATTAAAATTACGACTTAAATTTATAAATTTGGCATTTGGAAATAGGATATATATTAGTCCGAGCGACTGATAATTACTCGGCAGTTTATTTATTATAAAAGGTCTGATGGGCGATGCTGTTTTTAATGTTGTGATATAAAGCTCGCGGGCTTTTTTGATTAAGTCAGGTGTTAAATGCGCTAAACATTGCGGGTAAGCAACTCCCGTTTTTTGTTCGATAAAAGCAACCGCGTTATTACTAATACTCGTACTTTCTCCTAGGCTCGAAAACTGACTATGGCTTGCCAATATTTGCTCCAGGAGGGTAGAGCCACTACGAGGCATACCAATAATAAATACAGGTGTAATATTACGGGTAAATTTTTTATCGGCGGAGGCAATAAATTCCTCGGTGTTGTATTTTATTATTTCATCGTAAAAAGGGATTAAATCTTTAGTGTTAAATTCACTTAATTTTCTTTGTAATTTATTCGCCAATATAAAATAATTAAATGCTTGCTCGGTATCTTCAAGTGCATCGTAACTGTTTGCTAATGCGTAGTAACACACCATTTTTAAGCGTAAATTGCTCGTTTGAGTTAATAAGTGATGCAAATTACTTACATAATTATGCTCTTTATCAAAGCGGCCTAACTGCACAAGTTCAAATAAAATATAAGCTGTTACAGGGTATACCCCAATACTGAGTGCATGAGCAAAGGTTGTATGGGCTTTATCTAACTCGCCATGTGTTAAATAGTGCTGTGCTAAGTAGTAATGAGGCTCTGGGTTATGACTTGCTAATTTCTTAGCGTATTCGAGCACCGTTAACGCATCGTTTGGCGAATTAACACCGTTAAATGCATCAGCAAGGGCGTGTAATGGTTCAAGCATATGAGGCAAGCGCTCACAGGCTTTTTGGAGTAGGTATACGCCAGCGTCATAACGTTCTAGTCGTAAGGCAATTCTGCCTAAGCCAAATAAAGCTTCACCATTTTCAGGGTTACTATTTAATAGCGTTTTAAAATGAAACTCAGCTTCTTTGAGTTTATTTTGTTGCAGTAGTTGGTTGGCTTTATTAAGTAACATAGTTATACCAATTTTATTAAAAAAATAATCATTCTATCGCATTAAATAGCGAACTCACTGCGTTAAAAATTATTCATATAGAGCAACTACATATCATAGTTTTCGCCTTGTTATTACGCTATTTTCTGAGCGCTATAATAGAACACTTATTCAATGCAATTGGTATTGTTCATTATTATTTTTATTAACTATAAAATTAAAAAGGCGAAATGTCTTTAACATTTCGCCTTTGGTTCTTCATGAAAATAGTTTAAAAAGTATATGTTGCTTTAGCGTAGTAAAAGCCACCGTTAATACCAAACGGAGATGTTTCGTAGAACTGACCACCCCAGTTGTTATTAGGGATACCCGTTGCATCTGCAAAATCAAGTTTTTCAGCATCTTGGTCGAATAAGTTTTGAGCGCCTACAGAGAAGCTAACTGATTCATTTAAGAAGTAAGTTACTTCAGCATCAATAGTGACTGCAGCATCTGCTGTTTTAGCTGTTGCATCATAATCAACGTGAACACCTTGGTATTCGCCGTAGTAGTTTGCACGAGCAAATGCAGAAACTGATTCCCATTGTTGAGACAATGTGAACGTTGCACGATGGTTAGGTAAATCTTCTTCTAAGCGTTTAACTTTAAACGCACCTGTAATTTCACTAAATTGAGTTACTTCAGTATCATTCCAGTTATAAGCAAGGCTAAATGTAGAGCTACCGCCCATTAGTTCAGCAGTATAGTTTGCAACTAAATCGATACCTTGAGTTGTTGTATCAAAGTCATTTGTAAAAAAGCTTACCTGAGCAAGACCTTGTACATTAGGAACTCCAGCTGCTGTAAGTGTATCTTTATCTGCTTGGCTTAAGTTGATTTTATCTGATTGGCTAATACGGTCATCTACTTGTATGTTGTAGTAATCAAGCGTTAAAAATAACTCGCCGATTGTGTATACAGCACCAAGTGTATAGCTTTGTGATTCTTCCGGCTCAAGCTCTGTACCACCTAATTGCACTGCAATAGGGTTTGTTGGTGGAAGAAGCGCTGAATCTTGTAATACACCGCTGTCTAAGCTTGTTTGTACGTTACTTACGTTAGCTTGACCAACTGTAGGTGCACGGAAACCGCTACTTACAGAACCACGAATATTTAAATCTTCAGTTAAATGGTATTGAGCCATTACTTTGTAGTTAGTTGTAGTACCAAAGCTGTCGTAGTCTTCAAAGCGAAGCGCTACGCCCATTAAGAAATCTTCAGTAAATGGTGCTTCAACATCAACATACGCTGCATAGTTACGACGAGAAAACTCACCTGCTTGTGATGGTTTAAAACCAGGGAAGCCGTTAGAGCCAATACCAAAACCTTGTGCTGTTAAAGGGCCTGCTGTGTAAGATTCTTCATCACCAGAAATGATAGTGAATGTTTCTTCATGCCATTCAAAACCACCGGCAATGTTTACATCATAAGCTAAACCAAAGTCGACACCCTTTGATAAATCAAAGTTAAAGTTTTTCTCTAGCTGTTCATATTTACCCGGACTGAAGTCACGTGGTGTATCTGCACCTAAAGAAGCATTAACCGTGTCATAGATGAAGTAACGTGATTCATTTAAACCCACAGTACCGCTTAAGTCATAGTAAGTATCTTTTAAGAAACCACCAGTGAATCGCCCTTTAGTACCAATAGTTAAAGAAGTATCAGTAATGTTGCCGCCAAAGTTAGGTGTAAAGCCACCTGGAAGCGTTTCGTTAAAGGCAAAACAATCTGGGTTGTTCGCTACACCATTTATATAAGCAGGATCATCTAATACGTTGCCATCTGTTATTGCAATAGTAGGACAGTTAGCGCTCATATCAGGTGTTAAATCTGCAACAAGTAGTGTTTCGCCACCATCATTTGAGTAAACGCCAGAACGTGTTTGCGGGTTACGGTAGTAAAAGCCACCACGTACATCACGTTCAGAGTAATTACCAAACATGTAAAATTCAGAATCGTTTGTTAGCTCTAAACCTACGTTACCAAAAATTGTAATATCGTCGTTTACTTCTGGTGCGCCCCATACTTGTGCAAGAGAAGATACATCAGGAACACCGGCAGCTGAAAGTGCTGCGGCATCGGCACGTTGAACTGAGCGGCTTGTTGCATCAGCTGTTTTATATTGAAAGCTTAAATTAGCAAAGCCATTGTCGGTAAACGGTAAACCCACGTTACCCGACACTTGTGTTGTATCGCCATCACCTTCATAAAATTGACCATGGCGGATTTCTAATTTACCACCTTCAGAAGCGTCTTTTAGTTGGAAGTTCATTACACCGGCGATTGCATCAGAACCATATTGTGCAGCTGCGCCATCACGAAGTACTTCTACTTGTTTAATAGCAATGCTTGGAATAACTGAAATATCTGCGCCTTGCGCGCCATCGTTAATACCACCGCCTAAAAATGCAATTACAGAAGCACGATGACGACGTTTGCCGTTTAAAAGAACCAATGTGCTGTCTGATGGTAAACCACGTAAGTTAGCTGGGCGAACAAGAGAGGCCGCATCACTAATAGGATTTTGATGTACGTTAAAAGATGGCACGGCACCTTTTAAAAGCTCAAGCATGTCGGTATTACCTGATCTTTCTAATTCTTCGCCGCCAATAATATCGATTGGAACTGGTGAGTCACCGATTGAACGTGGAGCTGAGCGCGTACCTACTACGGCAATTTTCTCTACGTTTTTATTTACTTTAGTTTGCTGTTGCTCGTCTGCTGCAATAGCAGAACCCGAAAAAAACAACCCTGCAGTGGTTGTAGCTAAAGCAAATTTGATTGCTTGGTTTAGCGCATTATTTTTTAATTTCATTCTAATTTTCCCCAGTTAGAATAATTCTTATTTTTGATGCTAATTTCACATCATTTATTTTTTACTTAATTTTTGTTTCACATAAGTTTGAGGGTTTAGCTCAAAAGCCTAATCAATTAAGCTTACTTTTTGTGAAGTCCTATCTACAGACTATAGGTAAAAAACGAGGAGAGCAATTGTTAATTAACCGTTTGATAACAAAAAGGTTCAATTTAATAAAAAATGCAACAGTGGTGCAAAGTGAAGTGGAAATGAACTAAATAAGTGCAAATAGGGTTGTTAAGAGGAATTTTAATGCGTTGGAAATATTAAAATGTTATTTATTTGTTTCTTCCTTGTGTTTTTTAATGTTTTGTATGCAGCGCCAAGCCACTAATTTTTCTTTATATTCATCCCACACACAGGGGCAGCAACTGCCACCACCACAACATTCATCAGATTTTGGTTTTTCAGGTTTTTGCGGTAGTTGGTTTGTCATATTCAGTGTTGTTGTATGTATTTAATACTAATTTGGTGCAAAGGATAAGTTAAAGGATGTTGTAAGTAAATTATTCTTTGTGAACCCGTGCTGCTGTGTAAAAATAAAAGTTATGCGATTATATAAAGTTATTCACCGTGCACCTTGGCGGGTAGTTAAAATTAGTAAAAAACGCCAACAGCTGCGTTTTCGCCGTGCTATGGTGGCGCTTAAAATTGCACTTGCGCAAGAAAAACAAGAAACCAAAGAAATGCTCTCTATTTATAGGCGCTACACTCAAGGCCAAACAAGTAAAGAGGAGTTAAAACGCGCTAATGAACAGTTTGTTGATATTTTAAAAGGGTTAGGGCTCGGTGTGTTTGCAGTATTACCTTTTGCCCCGCTTACAATTCCTTTAGTTGTTAAATTAGGGAGTTTAGTGGGAGTTGATGTACTGCCAAGTTCGTTTAATATGAACAAATCTATTAAAGAACTTGATGCTAAAATAGATCAAGAAAATCAAAAGCAAGAATCCAAAAATAGCTTAAAAAAGTAGCTAAAATCCCTTCAAATTAGCGATACCTTTTAGGTGCGCTTATTGATATGCTCTTAAGTACCATTTTTATATTATATGAGCTTTTTAATGAGTGCATTACTACGTCATACATCTTCTGGTATTCCTTTATCTTTTATTCTTAAAAACGAATTATCTGACTGGCAAGCACAGCAGCCTGCATTTATACAAAATTGGTTAACTAATACAGGTTTCGAAAAGCAAGGTGTTGCTTTAATCCCTGATGCTAAAACGGGCGAGTTAAGCCAGGTATTTTGTTTAATGCAAAGTAGCGATGATTTTTGGGCTGCGGGTAATTTAGCAAATACACTTCCTACTGGTACTTATCAAATTCAAGGTGAGAGCGCTTTTGTAGAGCAAGTTGCTTTAGGGTTTGTGCTTGGTGGTTACGAATTTAGTGAATATAAAGAAAAACCAACAGCAAAAGCGCAATTAGCCATTAGCGATAAAGCGTTGTTTGAGCGTATTAGCCAACAAGCTGATGCCATTACACTTGCACGTGATTTAGTTAATACGCCAGCGGTAGACATGATGCCGCAACATTTATCGCAAGTAATGGAAGATTTAGCTGCAACTTACAATGGCGAATTTTCACAGTGGATTGGCGATGAGTTACTAGAGCAAAACTACCCGACTATTCACATGGTGGGTCGTGCAAGCGAAAATAAACCGCGTTTACTTGATTTAAAATGGGGTGCGACAGATGCTCCATTAATTACACTAGTAGGTAAGGGCGTATGTTTTGACTCAGGCGGACTTGATTTAAAACCAAGCTCTGGCATGCGTAACATGAAAAAAGACATGGGTGGCGCGGCGCACGTAATTGCACTAGCACAGCTTATTATGGCAGCTAACTTACCAATTAGATTACGAGTGCTTGTACCTGCTGTTGAAAATGCAGTATCGCGCAATGCATTTCGCCCTGGCGATGTTGTTAAAACACGCAAAGGCATTATGGTCGAAATTGATAATACAGACGCAGAAGGGCGCTTAGTATTGTGTGATGCATTAAGCGAAGCACAAAACGATAATCCTGAGCTAATTATTGATTTTGCTACCCTCACGGGTGCATGTCGTGTTGCACTGGGCACGGAGCTTCCGGGCTTTTTCTCAACAGAGCGCGATGTAGCAAACGGTATTATTGATGCAGGTTTAAGTGTACATGATCCTGTTTGGCAACTTCCGTTGTTTGAGCAATACAAAAACTTACTAAAAAGTGATGTAGCCGATATGGCAAACTGTGCAAGTACACCGTTTGGTGGTGCTATTACTGCAGCGCTTTACTTAAAAGAATTTGTTGAGCCAACAACACCGTGGGTACACTTTGATGTAATGGCGTGGAACTTACGTGCATTACCAGGTCGTCCAACGGGTGGTGAAGCATTAGGTATTCGTGCAGTGTTTAACTACTTACAAAATCGTTTTAATAAGTAAGTTTTTGATTCAATAGTAAGAACTTGAGCTTATGAGTTTTAAACCTCATAAAGCTCAAGTGGCAAGTTATCTGGATCGGCAAAAAAGGTAAACTTTTTGCCGGTTATTTCATCCACTCTAATATCCTCAACGTTTACATCGCACGACTCTAAATACGTTTTTGCAATCTGTACATCCGCTACCTTAAAAGCTAAATGTCTTAAGCCTTGTGCTTCGGGATAGCTTGGTCTTGCGGGCGATCCATCAAACGAAAATAGCTCTATTTGGCTACCATCGGGCATGGCTAAATCTAACTTATATGAATTACGATCAGCTCTAAAGTGCTCATTAATAACGTTAAGTTTAAGTACATTGCTATAAAAGTGTTTAGAGCGTGCATAGTCACTACAAATAATAGCAGCGTGGTGAATACCTAAAAGTTTCAAATTTAATTCCTTAAAAAGCAAAAACGCACTTAATTAAGTGCGTTTTATATGTGACTTATTACATGTTGTGTTAGCTGGGCTGCGCTTCTTTACATGCTTTAACGGCCGGTGCTACAAGTTCTAAACCGGTTTTATTACATGGCGGTAAAGCGGCATCGCTTACACTAATAGGCGTTACGCGTTCGCCCCATTTTATGTAACTTGCAGCCCAGGTAAGGCCTGCACCAAATGCAGCAGACATAATGTTTGAATGCGGTTTAATTAACCCTTGCTCAACGGCTTCACATAACGCAATAGCAATCGTAGCAGCAGAGGTATTACCATACTCACCAATGTTAACCATTACTTTTTCGTCAGGTACTTTTAAACGATGCTGAATAGCTTGAATAATACGTAAGTTAGCTTGGTGTGGAACGAGTACATTAATGTCATCAAGGCTCAAATCGGCTTGTTTAAGTACATCGTCGCACGCTTCGCTCATGCCTTTAACAGCACGTTTGAAAATTTCACGACCTTCAAATAATAAATCAGATGGTCCAATTGGCTCATATTTATTTAAATCACTACCAAAGTTAGTGATGTGTAAAATATCGCGGTCTTCACTGTCACAACCAGTTTTGGTTGCTAGTAAACCAGCTGGCGTATCTGTCGCTTCAAGTACTACTGCACCTGCGCCATCGCCAAATAAAACAGCGCTATCGCGACGTGCCCAGTTTACGTACCAGGTCATACGCTCAGCGGCAATGACCACTGCTTTTTTGATCATACCCGCTTGAATTTGTGCTGTAGCAGCTTGCAATGCATATAAAAAGCCCGAACATGCCGCGTTTGTATCCATTGCGGCAGCGCCTGTTGCACCAATGTTTTTTTGCACTTGTGAGGCGGTATTTGCCACAACAGTAGAAGGTGTACAGGTTGCTAATATTACTAAATCAATATCTTTAGGATCAACGCCTGCGCACGCAATAGCATGCTTAGCTGCAACGGTTGCCAGCTCGGCGGTACTTACATGGCTCACTCGGCGAGATTTAATGCCTGTACGCGAGGTTATCCACTCGTCGGTGGTATCAACTATTTCACTAATTTCATCGTTGCTAATGCTTGCTGGTGGAATGCATTTACCCCAACCAGTGATATGTGCGTAAGGCATAGTATGTTCTCTTAAGGTGGTCTGACATGTGTTACTAATGGGGGAGTTATACCAAAAAACGGCTTTCAAGACTAGTTTATAGCATGCTTTGCATCGTAAATATTCGCAATTACAGGTTATTTAAGGTAATGCTAGTATAAAAAAGGAGCAAGTATGAAAACAACACTAATAACAACATTCACTGCAATAACGCTGGCATTAATAGCAAATGGGGCTTTTGCTCAACAGCATAAAATTATTTATGCGGGCAGTTTACTTGCATCCGAAGATCAAAAAGTAAAAACAGAGCAAACGTTAGTTATAACAGATAATACAATAACAGCTATTAAAAACGGCTACCTCACAAAAGCAGAACTTAAACTACCTGATGCCGATATTATCAATCTTAAAAATCAATTTGTAATGCCTGGTCTTATTGATATGCATGTTCACGTTACGTTTGAGCGAGATGCTAAAGCAAACCCTCACCGCTGGGCAACAGAATATGACGCCGATTATGCTTTGCGCTCAATTAAATATTTACAACGTACGCTCGATGCGGGTTTTACATCAGTGCGAGATTTAGGTAGCGATCACAAAGTTATATTTCCGCTAAAACGTGCTATTGAGCGAAATGATATTAACGGCCCTCGCATTTTTGCAGCGGGTAATACAATATCGCCTACCGGTGGACACGCAGATATGCACGGTTATCGAAAAGATATTACAGATGCGGTTACAGGCGGGATTGGTATTTGTAATGGCGCGGATGATTGTAGCCGTGCGGTACGCGAGGTAATTAAAAGTGGTGCTGATGTAATTAAAATTACTGCCACGGGTGGGGTACTAAGTAATACCGCTGCTGGTGTTAACCAACAACTTACAGATGCAGAACTGATTGCAATTGTTGATACGGCTCACCACTTAGGGCGTAAAGTTACAGCCCATGCACACGGTACACAAGGTATAAAAGCGGCCTTAAAAGCCGGTGTGGATTCCATTGAGCATGGCTCTTACTTAGATAAAGAGGCAATAAAGTTATTTAAAAAAACGGGAGCTTATTTAGTACCGACGCTTTTAGCGGGTGCAACGGTCAGTGAAGAGGTGCTTACAAATCCAAATATGCCACCGGCAATAGCCGATAAAGTGCGTGAAGTAACTCCAAAAATGCAGGCTTCGTTTAAACTTGCACTGAAAAATAAGGTTAATATAGCCTTTGGAACAGACTCTGGGGTGTCGCGTCATGGGCTTAATGCTAACGAATTTAGTCTAATGGTAAACAATGGTATGAGCGAAGCCCAAGCTATTAAATCAGCAACCATACATGCAGCTAAACTGCTGGGGCAAAGCGCACTCATTGGCGACTTGAGTGTTGGTAAACAAGCAGATATTATCAGTGTGAATGGCTCACCGCTTAAAAATATCGACGTACTTAAAAACGTACAATTTGTTATGAAAGCCGGGCAAGTTTATAAACAATAGGGAAGGTTATGAGCAGCAAAATAAAAGTGTCGTTGTTTAATCATTTGATTGACGCTGAGCGCCAGTTATTAGACCCAGAAGTTCGCCAATCTGAGCGCGCATTAGATGCTTTACTCGATGATGAATTTATCGAAATTGCTGCCAATGGCACTACATTTAATAAATACCAAGTACTAACTCGTTTACCTACCGAGGTTGTGCCACAGTTTTATAATCAGCATTTTAAGGGCCGAATGCTGAGCGATGATGTAGTGCAACTTAGTTACCAAGCTGCTTTTAGGCGCTCTGCTCGCGCTGAGTTTAATTATTCATTGCGTATGTCGCTTTGGCGTAAAAGTAATGAACAATGGAAAATGGTGTTTCACCAAGGAACGCCTTGTGCGCCGTTTTCAATTTCGATGGATGATGATTAAAAATCATATAACCGTTAAAATAACCTTATTAAACATTTGATTGGGCAATAACCTCTTGTTAATGCGTACCGACCCCACCATTAGTCGATTATTAATGCTGCGAAGCGGCGCTATTGCCGTGCAATTAATTGCGGTACTTAGCGTTTATTTTTTACTAGAACATCAAATTGCATTACTGCCTTTACTTATTGTTATTGCCGTTGAGGCTGTGTTTCAGCTTATTAGCCTATTTGCTTATCGTAATGTAAGTCGCGCAAAACCTTTGGGTATGTTGATGCAGTTAACTGCAGACGTATTATTTTTAACGGTTTTACTATCGCTAAGCGGCGGTGCAACTAATGCATTTGTTTCGCTGTTATTGCTCCCGATAATGATCGCTGCTGTTACGCTGCGAGAAAAAGGATTAGCTTATATTGCGGTGTTAGCCATTGCCGCATACAGTTTGCTACTTATAAAGATGCCCGATCACAGTATGCATCAAATGAATATGAGTAGTCATTTTATTGGCATGTGGGTTAATTTTGTTTTAAGTGCCAGCGTAATTGCACTTGTTATTGGCGCAATGAGCAGGGCACTTAAAGAGCGAGAGCGAATTATTGCAAACGTGCGTGAAAAACAATTGCGTAATGAACAGCTTGTTACCCTTGATGGGGCCGCTGCACAAATCACCCATCAACTAGCGACCCCAATTGCAAATTTACAGCTATTGTTTGAAGAGTTATTAGAAGACCAACCAAACAACCCTATTGTAAAGCACATGCAAGCGCCGCTTACTCAGTGTAGTACGCAACTTAACGACTTTAGAAAACTCTCAGAGCAATTACGTCTTAAAAATTCACAAGAGCATACCACCGTAAAGCAACTGCAAACGCAAATTACAGATACGCTTTTACTGCAATACCCTGATCAGCACATTAAATGGATTACGCCACCTATTGCGGCAACGCTATTGAGTGATGCGATGTTATTGCCTGCTATTTTAAATTTATTGCAAAATGCTGCGCTCGCTAATCAAAAACAAGGCCAAACTCAATTAGAGCTGAGTTGGCAGCAAGATAACTTACATAGTGAGTGCGTTTACTTGTTAATTCGCGATTTTGGCCGTGGCTTTTCATCATCGCAATTAGCAGAGCTGGGTGGTCAACTTATGCCAAGCGATCAAGGAATGGGGCTTGCTGTGCTTTTATCAAACGTTACTTTTGAGCGTTTAAATGGCTCACTTACCTTGTTTAACCATACCGATGGCGGCGCTGTTGCCAAAGTTAAACTCGCTATTATAAACACTGAGAATAACGCCTCATGAAGTTACTTATAATTGAAGACGACATAAATTTAGCCAGCACACTGGCAAGGCGTTTAACTAAACAGGGCTTTACCTGTGAGGTGGCGCATAATCAAAGTGATGCGTTACTTACCGCGCGTAAACTATTGCCCGACTTTTTTTTATTAGACATGAAACTAGGTGACGATAACGGACTTGCACTCATAAAGCCGCTGCGTAGTTTGCTCCCCCAAACTCATATTGTTTTACTAACTGGGTTTGCAAGTATAGCAACCGCAGTAGAGGCAATGCGTTTAGGCGCAAACGATTACCTTACTAAACCGGTTGATATGGCAACATTATTAAAAGCGCTTAACACCGAGCCTGTGGCATCGGCATCGAATGTTATTGATGATGCAGTTATGTCGCCGGAGCGCTTAGAGTGGGAGCATATTCAACAAGTACTGCACAGTAATAATGGCAATGTGTCGGTTACCGCGCGGCAACTTAATATGCATAGACGTACTTTGCAGCGCAAGTTACAAAAAAAGCCGGTGCAGCAGTAATTTAGTACTTAATTTAAGGAAAGTGTTATGAGCGATGATGCAGCTACACTAATGCAAAATCAAAAAATTATATTATTTGATGCGCAATGTAAGCTTTGCAGCGCGTGGTGTAACTTTATTATTGCTCACGACACTAATACCATTTTTAAATTATGCAGCGTGCAATCTCCAAAAGGAGAACTGTTGTTAACACATTTTGGTTTTTCAACAAGTGAATATGCCTCAATGGTTTACCTAGAAAACGGTAAAGCATTTACACAAAGTCATGCTTTTTTTAACGTTGTTAAGCAGCTAGGTTACCCATACAAGCTAGCAAACGTATTTAGTATTTTGCCAGCTAGGTTTAATAATTGGTTATACGATAGGGTTGCTTTAAATAGATATACGTTATTTGGTAAATATCAGTACTGCAGAATACCCAACCCAGATGATGCCAAACATTATTTATAAATTAGGCGTTAATACACTGCAGTATAAGTAGATGCTAGGTTTATGAGGTTGTGTTAAAATCGCCGCGTTTAATTTTAGCTAACGGTATAAAAGGCTTTTTTCATGGCAAATACAGCACATGCACTTCACATTTTGGTTAAGCACAAAGAAATTGCAGAAGATATTATTAAGCAATTAGGTAAAGGTGCAAAGTTTCAAACCTTAGCTAAAAAGTATTCGTCATGCCCATCGGGGAAAAAAGGCGGTGATTTAGGTGAATTTGGACGCGGCCAAATGGTCCCACAGTTTGACAAAATTGCATTTAAAGGTGCAATTTTAGAACCGCATCTAGTTAAAACAAAATTCGGCTGGCATGTAATCAAAGTACTTTACCGTACTTAATTTACTTAAGCAGTTTGGCAATTGACGCGTCTTAGCAAGCGTCCATTTCATCACCTATCCTAAATTTACACTTTGACGAACTAAGAATTAGGGTGGGTGTCATCTTAATTTATTCCAATATGGGCAGAATATGAAAAAATGGGAGGGGTAAGTCATGTTGATTTTTAGACTTTACATATTATTCAGTTTTTTTCTATTAGTGTCGTGTGGAGCGGATGAAAATTACGAAGCTATAAGTGAGAGTTTAATTTTAGAAAGTGAAAATATAGCTTCTAAAATAGTTTCTAATAATCATAAAGAATTAATTGCAATATTGAAATATTTAAAAGAAAACCCAAATGAATATATAGCAGGAAGCAACTTTCCTTTAGTCAGTAGTGATTTAAAAAAAATCGATGTGGAGCTATATGAGATCACTAAGATAGCAAGCGAAATTGGGGTTTTATCTGGAAAAAGAAACTCATATGGGATTTATGGTTTAGAGGTTATTAGAAAAGATACTAAAGACTTTAAGTTTACCTATGCTATAGCAAGCAAGAGTAAGGATAATATAGATAAAAATACCTTCACAAACACTTGTAACCCTATTTCTAAAGAGGGCCTATGCTTACATAAGAAAAGTGATAACTTTTATTTTATTTACAGCTTCAAGAAAAAGTAAATAAATAGAGTCAGGTCTTTTTGTTTTTAGGTGATGAGGTTTATTTTTAATAAGGATATTAAATAAAATGTTATTTAGAGTATTTATTAGTTTTTTATTTTCTGCCAATGCCAATGCCAATGCCAATGCCAATGCCAATGCCAATGCTAAATAACACTTACACCTACCCCTATTTCTTAGGGAAAAATGGAAAGGAAAAAGATGAACTCTAAGTTTAAAAAGTAAATTTAGTAGCACAGTTTTGTTAGTCCAAATAACGTGACAGTCTATTTTAATTATTGAAGCAGCTATTAAACAACCAAGGATCTATACATGGTAATTAAATGATTGAAACAATTATTGGTTTTGTCCTTTTATTTTTATTCTTAGTATCATTTTTAAGTGTGCTCGGCAATTTATTAGCTGCTTTAATGAATCCTATTGAAATGAAATTAATTGCCTTCAAAAGGTTGAGTATATCCTTGGCTATACTGATAGTTACATTTTTAGTCGCATATAAATTAGGTTATTTTATTGATAAGTATTAATAAATAAAGGAAATTATGAAGACACAAATGAATGTTCCCTTTTAGTCAAAATGAGTTAGTTATTATTTTGCTAAATTAAAATCTATAGTCATTTCTAAGTCTTCATCAACTACCGCAATACCATTAACTACTTTAGGTGCGTAACGCCATTTAGAAAGAGAGCGAATCGCTGCTTTATCAAAAATTTTCACAGGCTCAGCTTTAATCACTTTAATATTAATGGGCTTACCAGATGTATTTACATCAAAAGACATTGTCACACTACCTTCAATTTTTTCACGGACACTTTTAATTGGATACTCCGGAGGGCTGGGCATCATTAGCGTAGAGTTAGGGCTATCAGGTAGAGGTGTTGTCGAACATGCGGTTAAAAGAAACAGTGACGTCAATGTTGTAATTATATATTTCATTATAAATCCCTTTATAGGTATTGTTATCGATTTTTTAGATGTCGTTTCTATAATGACACCAAAAGAGATTCAAGGTAAATAATAAATTTGTATTTTTTTGCACTGATGAATATACAAGAAAGGCTGCAATGTGCAGCCTTTCTTAATTTTAAACTTTATTTGTGTATTAAGCGTCTTGCTTAGCTTCTTCTTCACTAATTTGTTTAAGTGCTTGAATGAATGAGTCGCTTGGTTGTCCGCCAGTAAGTGCATATTTATCGTTTATGATAAATGTAGGTACTGACGTAATACCCATCTGTTTAAAGTTGTCTTGCTCTTGGCGTACGTCTTGTACGTATTTGTCTGAATGTAGAATACCGCGCGCAGTTTCTTTATCAAGACCCACTTTTTCAACAACGTCGAGCAACGCTTCTTCTTGGTTTAAGTATTTTAAATCTGTGAAGTGCGCTTCAAAAAAGGCGAGTTTTAGCTTCGTTTGCTTACCTTCTTCACGTGCCCACATTAATAAACGATGCAAATCAAAGCTGTTGATCATGATGCGTTTGCCATCAAAATTAAAGGTAAACCCAGCACGCTGACCGGCTTCGAACATGTTTTTACGATTTTCGTCGCCTTGTTCTTCACTTAGGTTGTACTTTTGCATTAAATGTTCGTTTAAGTCTTGACCTTCAATTGGCATATCTGGATTTAGTTCAAAAGGATGCCACGTAATATCTGCGCTCATTTCGTCTTTAAGTTGCTCTAGTGCAGTTTCTAGGTTTTTATAACCCACTACACACCAAGGGCACATTACGTCTGAAACGATATCAATTTTAAAGTTTTTCATATTTATCCTTTTGAGGATTGCTTATAACTAAGTATAAAAAAGGATATTGGGATTAATTTAGCTTTATCAATACCAAACTAAAAAGAGCAACTAAACAGCTGCTCTTGAAGGTATTCAGTTTTAAGCGTTAAGCCCAAATGGGTCGTCAATACTATAACTTGGTTGTGTAAACCAATGAGGGCCGTTGTCGGTCATGTAAAAATGATCTTCTAAACGTACGCCAAATTCATCAGGTATAACTAACATTGGCTCGTTACTAAAGCACATGCCTGGGGCAAGTGGGGTTTTATCACCGCCAACTAGGTATGGCCATTCATGAATGTCTAGCCCAATGCCGTGACCAGTTCGATGCGGGCAACCCGGTGTTTGGTAATGCGGACCTAGCCCTTGCGCCGCTAAATAAGTACGTGCGCCAGCGTCTACGTCTTCGCAGGTAGCACCAATTTTAGCGGCATTAAACGCAGCCATTTGCGCTGCTTTTTCATGATCCCAAAACATGCGTTGGCGCATTGTTGGTTCGCCAAATACATAGGTACGGGTTATATCTGATAGGTAATCGTGTACTTTACAGCCGGTATCTATTAATACCATATCGCCTTTTTTAAGCACTTGCGCGTCTTTAACACCGTGCGGAAAAGACGTTGCAACACCAAATAAAACAATACAAAAATAGTTACCTGGTGCGCCTACTTTTTGATGTGCTTGCTTAATAAAGGCTTCTACTTCGGTGGTGGTTATTCCCTCATAAAGCATGCTTGCTGTGGCTTGATGCACGGCTAAGGTCATATCCATTGCGCGCTGCATTAAGCTAAGCTCGTGAATTGATTTATGCATACGGCAATGCGCCGTTACAGGTTGTGCGTTTATGAGTGTTAAACCCGTTTGCGCTTTATTAATGCCGTCGAATATAAAAAATTGTGCGCTTTCATCAATGCCAATGGTTGCGTTTTCATTAATGTTTAACTTTTTTAGTACTTCGACAAAAAGTGCATAAGGATTTTCGTGTTCTTGCCACCCATGAATAGGCCCCTCTATTACTTTAAACCCGTTTAGTGAACCAATTTCGAAATAAGGCGCAATGTATTGTACTTCACCAAGGGCCGGTAATATTGCGCCAACCATGCGCTCGCTCGCGTACCATTTCATACCTGTAAAGTAGGTTAGGTTGGTGCCAGCGTTTAAATAAATTGCATCTATGTTGTTTGCAAGCATATAAGCTTGCGCTTTGGCTATGCGCTCTAAATGTTCGTCAGCTGCAATAGGGGTTAGCGTTTGCGTCATATTACTTAGGCTTGCCAGCGCTTGCTCGCTCGATTGTGTACCAATACCGATGGTAGTCATATTTTTCTCCTTGGATTTTTAGCTAGTGTGCTTAATACCAAGGTAAAATTCAATGTTATGCGATAAGAGGCTATAAAATAATAACCTCTTAAAAGGTCATATTATTTTTTAGCGTAAGGTAAACGCGTGAGTTTATTACTTGTGTGGTAGCTATCAAGCCCGGTTACTGCCACTGTTTCTATTGCTTGTAAATCTAGGAAACCATCGCTTTGCAGCGCGGCTTTATCAACAAAAACATCCATAATTTCGCCAATAACGAGCTCAGTCCCATTGATGGCTAAATGTTGGTTTTCTACAAATTTAACCGAGTACTTTAAGCGGCTTTCTTTTACAAAAGGGGCTGCAAAGTCGTTTAAGTATTCAGGTGTTAAGCCTGTAGCATCAAACTCAGACTCGTCTTTATCGTAACGGGCTGAAGTTTGATGAGCTTGTTTATAAATCGACTTATTCACTTGATTAATGGTGTAAGTGCCCGTTTGTAAAATATTTTCAAACGTATGACGCGGCACACTGTGAGGGCGCATAATCATTGCGACTAACGGTGGGTTAGCCCCAAGGTGAATAACCGAACTTACAATCGACAAGTTGGTATTGCCGAGTAAGTCTTGCGTGCCAATTAAATTAGCGCTTTTAAAACCCGAAAGAGAATTAATTAAATGTGTACGGGTATGTTTTTCAAGTGCGTCTATTTGCGCTTTAGTAAAATGCATTAAAAGTCCTTACCACGGTATGGTTGAGCCTTGCCAGTCTAAATAAGCAGGCTCACCGTTGAGTTTTAAATCAGGGTTATTGTTTGTTAATTCAAATAGTTGCTTGGCTACAAATTCAGGCGTAAATAATTTGCCTTCAGGTACATTCTTTTGAAAGGGCTTTGAAAGTGCTGTATCGGTAGTTCCAGGGTGAAACAGAATGAGTTTGGTATTTTTAGCACGACGAGCAAGCTCTATAGCGGCAGTTTTAAATAGCATGTTAAGCGCCGCTTTAGATGCGCGATAAGTATACCAACCGCCTAATTTATTGTCGTTAATGCTGCCCACACGCGCACTGAGTGCTGTAATAGTACACTGCGTTTTGTGGGTTAACAGCGGCAATACGCTCTGTAAGCAAAGTAGGGGAGTTAGGGTGTTTGAATTTAGAAGTTGGCTAAAATACTCAGCGTCTAAATCCTCCAGCTTTTTTTCAGGCATATGGGTTTCGTTGTGCAGTGTACCATTGAATATAATAACTTGTTGTATATCGGCATTTTGCTCTTTTAGGTAATTAGTAACGCGCGCTAAACTTTGTTTTGTGTAGTCAGTATGCAGGTGGACAACACTTGAGCCAGATTCAATACTTTTTGAACTAATACAAACGATCTGATGAGTAGGCGTGTTTATTTGTAGATGTTCTATATATGCATTTGCTATGGCGCTGCTTGCGCCGAATAAAACAATAGTTTTCATTTATCACCTTTTGCTTTTAGTCCACATTGGCCGTTACTGCACTGAGTATTTGGCATTAAAAAGCGACTGATGGGGTGCCGATACTTAGCAAATAATAGGTATCCGCAGTCAGCGAAAAAGCGAATTATTGGCAAGCGAAAAATTTTCAACCAGCTGTGTTTACCCACTATTTTCCATGCTTCGTAAGTTACATCAAGCCCATAAATCATTTCACCTGATTGCTTTTGAGCTTGAAGGTAGTTCATTGCTTTGTCTTTATCAATATACGGGTAGCGCTCACTGAAGTCGCCCGCGTTAAGATCTTCAAGCGTAATTAAGTTTTTGTTATCAGCGTGTTTTAGTTGCTGCATTTCGGTGCTACAAAGAGGGCAGTTACCATCGTAAAAAATGATCATGTGAATGCTTTGTGATTATTTTATATATACTTTTTTACGACAAGACATTGCAAATGGATCTATTAAATATCTCTTCATGATGATATTAATAGTGTCCTACGAAAAAATGGAGACTGATAAATGAGTGAACAATACGCCGCCTTGCGAGGTAATGTAAATTTACTAGGGCAACTACTAGGACAAACAATCAAAGATGCCCAAGGTCAAGCGATTTTAGATAAAGTGGAAGAAATTCGTGCTTTATCAAAATCATCTCGCAGTGGTAACGAAGACGACAGACAAGCGCTAATAGATGTTTTACATGCGCTTAGTGATGAAGAGCTTTTACCGGTTGCCCGTTCATTTAATCATTTTTTAAACCTTGCTAATGTAGCAGAGCAATTTCATACCGTTTCGCGTTTTAATGACGTTGGCCTTGGTCAACAAAACCCTCTCACTCAAACATTAAAAACGTTAGCTACAAAAGCAGAACAAGGCCAGTTAGACAGTAATCATTTGGCCGAAACACTCTCAAAACTCCACATAAACTTAGTACTGACCGCTCACCCAACCGAGGTTACGCGCCGTACTATTATTAACAAACACGTTGAACTAAGTGATTGCTTAGCGTCATTAGAGCGAAAAGATAACTTACCACAAGAGCGGGACAATATTTTAAATCGTATTGAACAGCTGATTAGCCAAGCTTGGCATACTGACGATATTCGTCGCTCTCGCCCAACGCCAGTTGATGAAGCCAAATGGGGCTATGCAGTAATAGAAAATAGCCTTTGGCATGCCGTTCCGCGCTTTTTACGTGAATTTTCAGTGAATGTTAAAGACCAGTTGAGCTTAGAGTTACCAATTGATTACAGCCCAATTGAGTTTACATCGTGGATGGGTGGAGACCGTGATGGTAATCCATTTGTAACATCGCAGGTAACAAAAGAAGTGCTTGATCATGGTCGTTGGATGGCACTTAACTTATACATTCAAGATTTAAAAACGTTGTGCGCTGAACTCTCTATGTCAGATGCCAGTGATGAGCTTGTTGAGCTTGCAGGGCAGGAATTTGAACCATATAGAGCAGTAATCAAAAAGCTTAAAAATCAGGTTGCGGAAACAGTGGCGCACTTAGGTGCTAAAATTAAAAATAAGCGCAGCGATTCACAAGACTTAATTACTAATATTAATCAGCTTAAACACCCGGTTGAGGTGTGCTATCGCTCGTTATTAAAGTGTAATATGAAAGTTGTTGCTGATGGCTTATTACTTGATTTACTGCACCGTATAAATAGCTTTGGTTTGCGTTTAGCTAAACTTGATGTGCGCCAAGATTCGTCTCGCCACGGCGATGTGTTTTCAGAACTGACTCGTTATTTAGGTTTAGGCGACTATAACCAATGGCAAGAGCAAGACAAACAAGCATTTTTACTTGCAGAGCTTAACTCACGCAGACCGCTTATTCCAAAACATTGGCAACCAAGCCCTGATGTACAAGAAGTACTTGATACCTTTGATGTAATTGCCAAGCAAGACGAAGCAACATTTGGTTTGTATATTATTTCGATGGCACGAACAGCGTCAGACATTTTAGCAGTACAACTATTGCTAAAAGAAAGCGGCTGTAGCTTTGATTTACCAGTAGCACCGTTGTTTGAAACACTCGACGATTTAAACGCAGGCAGTGATGTAATTACCACACTGCTTGATAATGTTTGGTATCGCGGGCACATTAAAAACACTCAAAACGTAATGATTGGTTACTCTGATTCAGCTAAAGATGCCGGCATGATGGCAGCAGGTTGGGCACAGTACGAAGCAATGGATAAACTAGTACAACTTGCTGATGCACGTGGTATTGAGCTTGTTTTATTTCACGGACGTGGTGGCACAGTAGGACGTGGCGGTGCACCCGCTGCACAAGCGCTGCATTCACAACCGCCTGGCTCATTAAAAGGTGGCTTGCGTGTAACCGAGCAAGGCGAGATGATTCGCTTTAAATTTGGTTTACCCGATGTAGCACTGCAAAGCTTAAATATTTACGCAGGCGCAGTTCTGCAAAGTAACTTATTACCGCCACCGGAGCCAAAACCGCAGTGGCGCGAAGTAATGAAGCTAATAAGTGAGGAGTCATGTGAGCATTACCGTAATGTAGTTCGTCATGATGAAAACTTTGTACCTTACTTTAGAATGGCAACACCTGAGCTTGAACTGTCTAAGTTACCGCTTGGCTCGCGTCCTGCAAAACGTAATCCTAATGGTGGCGTTGAAAGCCTGCGCGCTATTCCATGGATTTTTGCGTGGAGCCAAAACCGTTTAATGCTTCCTGCATGGCTAGGTGCGTTAACAGGCTTAAAAGCTGCGCTTAATAAGTACGGCGCTGAAACCCTAAACGAAATGAGCTTACAGTGGCCGTTCTTTAGATCGCGCCTAGAAATGCTAGAAATGGTATTTAGTAAAGCCGATTGTTGGTTGAGTGAGCATTATGATAATGCGCTGGTGGAAGATATGTACAAACCACTGGGTGTAACACTTCGAAAAGAGCTTCAAGAAGCAATTAGCTTGGTGCAATCACTTAGCCCGCAAAAAAGCCTACTAGCCGAACAACCTTGGATTAAGGAGTCGATTAGTTTACGTAACCCGTACACCGATCCACTTAACTTACTACAGGTTGAGCTTTTACGCCGTGCTCGCTCAGAGGAAAAACGCAACGAAGGTGACATTGATAATGCATTAATGATCACGATGACAGGTATTGCAGCAGGTATGCGTAATACCGGCTAACATGTTATTTTGTTAGGTATACCAATTAATTATTTTGTTGGGCATACCAGTTAAAATTAAAGGGAGCACGCGATGTGCTCCCTTTTTTTGCGTTAAATAGGCTGGTATTTAACACCTTAACCTTTTAAACTACTTAGCCATTGAATAATTAAAAAATGTTATGGCTTCAGCAACTTTTACTGTACAGCAAGATACAGCACTTACAAATTCGCACATCACATTAAACGTAGCGCAAACAGCGTCATTACGTAGTCAATTAAAATCACAACGTGGCATATTAAATTCTAATAATATTAAAGCGTTATGCGCGCAACTCAATGTGTCTGATGATGCATTATTACAAGGTTTAGTACCTTTGGCTTCTGAGTATGCTGTTGCGCCGATATCAGATTTTCATGTAGGCGCAATTGTTAAAGCACTTGATGAAAACGATGAGGTAAACTTTTACTTTGGTGCAAATGTAGAGTTTGATCATCAAGCATTGAGTTTAGTGGTTCATGCAGAGCAATCGGCTATAAATAACGCATGGTTAAACGGTGCTAAAAAAATAGTTAAAATAGCGATTAGCGATGCACCGTGTGGGTATTGCCGCCAGTTTATGAACGAACTCGCAGATGCTAAAGAGTTTGATATTTTATTGCCAGAGCAACACTTTAAGTTGGCAGAATTACTGCCGCACTCGTTTGGGCCGACTGATTTAGGTAACGCGTTTAGCTTGTTTAATCCAGAGCCTCACCAGCAAGTATTTGCAAATGATCAACTAGATGAAAAGCTAGCAAGTACAGCATTAAACGCATACGTACCCTATAGTAAAAACTTTAGTGCAGTAAAAATTAGTACATTTGAAAATGGTGATTTTTACGGAAGTTACGCAGAAAACGCAGCGTACAGCCCAAGCTTGTCGCCACTACAAAGTGCACTTAGCCAATTATTTATCGCAGGGCTTAGCTTTAACGAAAGTACAGTAAAATCAATTACACTTTTAGAAACCGCAGGCCATGAAAACCAAGCGGGTGTAGCACGTGCTGTACTTGCAAGTTTTAAAAATCTACCGGCAATAGAAGTAATTAGCGCTCAGCTAAAATAACCTCTGAAAAACAATAAAGCACAGGCAAAGCTGTGCTTTATTAAAATGCGCCATTCTATCGAATTAAATAACTCACTAACTGCGTTAAAAATTATTCATATAAGACAACTATACTTCATAATTTTTGCCTTGTTACTGAGCCATTTTCTTATCGTTATAATAGCCCATTAATAATAGAATCCGTATTAATCAAGTAATACTTTAGCCGCTTCTAATACGACCGCTACAGATTTACGCTCAATTTCACCATGGTCAACATTTGGTATTTCTTGGCGAGTACGATTAACAAGTACGCCTGCTACACATGCAGCTTGTAAACCAAGGGCTGCACACATAGTAAATAATGTTGCTGATTCCATTTCGTAGTTCATCACGCCCAGTTTTTGCCACTCTTCGCAGCTACCTTGTAGTGATTTAGGAACGTAACCAGAATGCGTATCGTAACGCTCTTGTCCTGGATAAAATGTATCGCTTGATGCAGTAATACCGATATGAAAATCGATATTTAAGTTTTTACATGCTTGTACCATAGCTTGTGTTGCATAAAAGTCAGACACAGCAGGGTAGCTAAGAGGAGCAAAATGCTGGCTTGCACCGTCTAAACGTACAGACGCTTGGCTAATTAAAATTTCGCCTTCGTTGATATGTGGCTGAATCGCACCTGTTGTACCAATACGTAAAAATTTACGCACGCCAAGTTGTGCTAATTCTTCTACTGCAATCGACGTAGATGGACCACCAATACCCGTAGAACAAACAACCACCGAATGGCCGTTTAGTTGACCTAAGTAAACATGAAACTCACGAGTTTGAGCAAGGCAGGTTGGGTTGTCTAGGAATTGTGAAATGCGTGCAGCACGATCTGGATCGCCCGGTACAATCGCAAGTTTTGCACCTTTAAGATCGTCAATACATAGTCCTAAGTGAAATACCTTTTCCATAGCTAAGCCTTTTTATAATAAATTGTGTCAATCTAGCATCATTGCTAGAAACGTTTATCAAGTACAGGACGATTGTCCGTTTTATCTTAACTCCTCCAATTAAGTCTTAATAATTTTAAGAACTAATTTGATTTATTCATCAACTATGAATATTCAATCAAGTGCTTATACAAGTAGCCTTGTTGTGCTGTTGACATGTTCAAGCAGACATAATAAGTATCAACCAAGCGCGTAACTACAATTAAATAGTTTATGGTAAATATTCATTAATATTAAATTAATTCAATGGCTTAAATTTGTATTAAGCACGTAAAAGATAACGTGTTTATTTATATTAGGCACAGACTTATTTAGCAAAGTGGAATTTATTTGAAGTTTAGGCACTTTTGGTGATTTTGCATAACTAATCAAAAGTAATTAGCTACGTACAGAATAAAAATCGAAGGAGTTTATTATGAGCACACAATTTGAAGCATTTAAAAACAAAGTTGAGCACTGTTTGTGCGCACCAGGTGATGGCGTATACACAGTAAATACTGCAAAGGAGCGCAAAGCCGCACTGCGTAATAAACTTTATGGACAAACTGAAAACGTTGATAATTTGTGGCGCGAGTCTTTAAATGAATTACCAAATTCTCCACATAAAGCCGTTATGTTAGGTATTAGCTCAGACTGTGGCGGTGGTATTTTACGCGGTGCAAACTGGGGGCCACTGTTTGTGCGCTCAGCTTTAATTGATCAGCAACCGCAGTGTCATTCGTTTGATTTAGGCGATGTACGTGTAATCCCACATTTACTTCATGATAAATACCTAAATGATGCAACCATTTCTAATTGCCAAAAAGCCCTATACGGTAATGAAGATAACGACTATTACGTAAGCCCATTATCAATCACTGAGGATGTATGCGACAGTTTTTACGCAACATTTAAAGATAAAGGTATATTTGGTATTGGTGGCGATCACTCAATAAGTTACCCACTTACCAAAGCGTACTTAAAAGCAAAACGTGAGCAAGGTAAGCGTACCGCTATTATTCACTTTGACGCGCATACAGATTTACTCGTTGAGCGCTTAGGCATAGATTTATGTTTTGGCTCGTGGTGTACACATATTTTAGAATTTTTACCAGCACCACATCATTTAATACAATTTGGTATACGCTCAAGTGGCAAGCCTAAAGCGCACTGGGAAAGTACCTTTGGCGTTAAGCAACATTGGGCACATGAAATCATTGAGCGCGGCGCAGCAGCGGTTGCTGTCGACGCTATTGTACAATTAAAAGCTGATAACGTTGATGAAGTATACGTAAGCTTTGATATTGATGCGCTTGATGCAGAGTTTGCATCTGCCACAGGCACGCCAGAACATAATGGTTTAACACCACAGCATGCGCTTGATATTTTATCAGCCATTGCGGATGAGTTTCCGATTACGGGTGCTGATATGATGGAAATAGCGCCATTTACCGACAGCTCTTTAGTTGGCCAATCAAGCTCTGAAACGACACTTAGAGAAGGCGCTAAAATTTCAGCCTTTTTAATTAGTGCGATGAACAAGTAAGCTGTATGAGCTATAAATACTAGCACTATCAGCGTATAAGTGTGCATTACATGACTAAAAACTAGCAGTTCATAAAGCCTCAGCTATATTTATTAAATACTTATAATGAGTTAGTTGAGGCCTTGCTAAATGAAATTATTGATCTTTTTATTGTTCATTAGCTGTATTAAAGTTGATGCAACTGAAATCACAATAGTAACGGAAGTATTTCCGGATTTTCAGTATCTCAATGAAGATAATAAACTCGTTGGCCGCTCTGTCGAGAAAGTTCATAAAGCGCTAGAAGGCACTGGTATAAAATACACTATGTTGGCGCATAGTTGGGCCATATCTTACAATGCAGCGCTACGCGATAAAAACACCTGTATATTTTCAATTGTTCGATTACCTAATAGAGAAAGTAAGTTTAACTGGGTAGGTGAACTGGAAAGCTTTGATTCAGCCATTTATGGTCTAAAGTCCAGAGGTATAAAGTTAAATACTCTCAATGATGCTAAAAAATATAAAATAGCAGTACTGCGTGATAACTTTAGTCATCACTATTTGCTTGAAAGGGGCTTTAGTGAGAACAAGCATTTATTACTCATCGATAGCCTAGATAAAATAGATAAACTTATAAGCACTCGTCACGATATTCTTGATTTTGTTGTTCTTAGCAAAAAGCAATTTAGCTATCGAATAAAAACTGAGCCTAGGCTTGAGCTACTCGAGCCATTACTAAATCTAAATACAGCTCAATCTCCATTATTTTTTGCTTGTAATATAAATATGGATCCGGCCTTAGTTGTTCAATTAAAAGTCGCCTTTAAAGGCAATTAAACAGTTTAAAAAACAGTTTAATCAATGTAACCTCATGAAATTAAATTACTTTAATATATTTTATAAATATAAATTGCCGCATTTAAAAAACCGATTATAATCCAGCTGCTTTTTGTTTAAAAAAGCACTAACTTTTTGGAGCGTTAAATGGGTGATTTAATCGGGATTAGCTTATTGATCTTGATCAGTGCGTTGTTTGCTATGTCAGAAATAGCAATTGCAGCGTCGCGTAAAATAAAACTGCGAGTAATGGCAGATGAAGGGAATATAAAGGCAGCAGCGGTACTAAAGCTACAAGAAAATCCAGGGGCTTTTTTTGCCATGATCCAAATAGCACTCAACGCGATAGCGATATTGGGTGGTATTGTGGGCGAGCAGGCCTTATCGCCTTATGTTGAAAGTGTGTTGGTATTGTTTTATCAAGGTGCACATTTAGAAAAAATTAGCTTTTTATTCTCATTTTTTACTATTACATCCTTGTTTATATTGTTCGCCGATTTAATGCCAAAGCGTTTAGCGATGATCATGCCAGAAGCGGTCGCTGTTAGAGTGGTTACAATAATGCGCTGGGTTACCTTTGCATTAACCCCGCTGGTGATGTTTTTTAATGGTGTCACTAACTTTGTGCTGCGCTTATTTAAAGTGCCCGCTGAGCGAGAAGACAATGTGACAACAGAGGACATTGTTGCCATGATGGAAGCAGGTGCTGCATACGGTAGTTTGCAAAAGCAAGAGTATGAATTAATTGGCAATGTGTTTGACCTAGAAGCGCGATTTTTATCAAGCGTAATGACACCACGCGACCAAATTGTATATTTTGATTTAAACGAATCTAGCCATGATATTGCGACTAAAATTATTGACCATCCTCATAACCACTTTTTAGTGGTGTCAGGAAATTTAGATAAGTTGCATGGCTCTGTTGAATCTAAAGATATTTTACGACAAGTACTAAAGGGCGAAGCCGCCAATATAAACGATGATCTCATTGATAAAGATGTTTTTTACTTACCCGAAACATTAAGCTTATCTGAAGCTTTAAATGCGTTTAAAAGTGCAGCAAAACCATTTGCTGTTGTCGTAAACGAATATGCGCTTTCGGTGGGTATTGTAACGGTAAAAGATTTAATGAAAGGGTTTATGGGTGATTTAATCACTCATCAAGGCGACGAATTAATCATAGAACGCGATAAAAATTCATGGCTTGTAGATGGCTTAACCCCAATTACCGATTTAGCAAAAGTACTTGATATAGAAGAATTTCCTGACCAGATGCACTATGAAACGGTCGCTGGCTTTTTAATTTACAATATGAAGCGAATACCTAAACGCGCGGAGCATTTTACTTTTTCAGGTTTTAAGTTTGAAGTTGTTGATGTAGAAGGAATTAGGGTAGAGCAGTTGTTAGTTTCAAGGGTTATTAACCCGCAGAGTGCTAATATCCTTTAAAATAAGGTGTGTGCTTTAGTTTTTATATAAATAGCCAAGCTGTATTTGCTTGGCTTTTTTGTGTCTGTTAAAAACTTCGTTTCTAAAATGGGATATTATTTCAATATGTTAAGTTGTTTTATTTTCATACAGTCTTGATTCTATTTTCATCTAATTAACATTAAATGCAACCTAAGACGTATATTGTACTGAGGAGTGTAAGTTTGTGTAAATTTCTTCTAATTAAGATTCATTATCAGCGCGTTTTAATTTAGAATGATCGTTCACTCTAAACTAAAAGGTATTTAACATGCAGCGTTCCCGCATCGCTTTATTTGTATTGTCAGCCCTCGTCGGTTCTGTTGCTTTAACTGGTTGCGATCAGGCTGCTGAGCAGTCACAAGCTTCAGCTCCTAAAGCTGTACCAGTGGGTGTACTTACATTAAAAAGCCAAGCGCTTACTCTCAAAAAAGAACTTCCTGGTCGTATCAGTGCATTTCAAATTGCTGAAATTCGCCCACAAGTAAGTGGTATTGTGCAATCTCGTTTATTTGTTGAAGGTAAAGAGGTTAAACAAGGCCAAGGACTGTATCAAATAGACCCTGCGACATTTGAAGCAGACTTAGCAGCAAGTGAAGCAAGCGTAGCACGTGCTCAGGCGAGTATTTCAAGTAGTAAAGCTAAAGCATCTCGTTTTAGCGAGCTTTTAAAAATAAAAGCGGTAAGTCAGCAAGACTTTGATGAAGCAGATGCTGCATACAAACAAGCAAAAGCAGAATTATTAACGGCTAAAGCGCAGTTAAAATCGGCGCAAATTAACCTTGATTACAGCCATGTGTCGTCACCAATTAGTGGTCAAATTAGTAAATCAAGCGTAACTGTAGGTGCACTAGTTAGTGCTAACCAAAGTACTGCACTTGCTACAGTGACTCAGTTAGATCCAATTTATATCGATTTAACACAATCAAGTAATGAGCTTACCAAACTTAAAAAAGCAATATCATCAGGTGCTCTAAGTGTTGATTCGACTAGCCAAACTGACGTTGAACTTATTATGGAAGATGGTTCTGTTTATCCTCATAAAGGCACATTGCAGTTTTCTGAAGTGACAGTTGATCCAAGTACTGGCTCAGTAATACTACGTGCTAAATTTTCAAACCCAGAAAAATTATTACTGCCAGGCATGTATGCCCGAGCTTCTATTGTGGAAGGTGTTAAGGCGGGTGCTATTTTAGCTCCGCAACGTGGTGTTAGCCGTAATTCAAAAGGCGAACCAACAGCAATGGTTGTCAGCAAAGACAACACAGTAGAAAGCCGTGTTTTAAAAGTAGACCGCACAATAGGTTCTGACTGGCTTGTTACCGATGGTCTAATGGATGGCGATAAATTAATAGTTGAAGGCTTACAAAAAATCCGCCCTGGTGCACCAGTGAATCCTTCTGAAATTCAATCGTCTGCTAAAGCCGATCAAGCGCAATAACGGAGAGTTTTAATGTCACGATTTTTTATCGATAGACCGATATTTGCTTGGGTACTCGCTATTGTAGTGATGCTTGCAGGTATTTTGGCGATTAGGAGCTTACCTATTTCGCAGTATCCTTCAATTGCACCGCCTGCAGTAAGTATTACAGCAACGTACCCTGGTGCATCTGCACGTACACTTGAAGATACGGTAACGCAAGTTATTGAGCAAAAAATGAAAGGCCTTGATGGCTTGCTTTATATGTCATCTACGTCTGAGTCGAGTGGTTCTGCTACACTTACACTTTCGTTTAGCGCCGAAACAGACCCTGATATTGCACAAGTTCAAGTGCAAAATAAACTAGCGACAGCGACTCCACTATTACCAGAAGCCGTTCAAAGGCAAGGTGTTGTAGTTGCAAAGTCAGCGCGTAACTTTTTAATGGTTTATGCATTTGTGTCTAAAGATGGCAGCATGACCAATATTGATATTGGCGATTATGTTTCATCAAACGTGCAAGATATTGTCTCGCGTGTTGAAGGCGTAGGTGAAGTGCAGCTGTTTGGTTCTCAGTACGCGATGCGTATTTGGTTAGACCCTTCAAAGTTACAAAATTATAAGCTGACACCTGCTGATATTAGTGCATCAATTAGTGCGCAAAATGCACAAGTATCTGCCGGTCAACTTGGCGGTATGCCTGCCGTTGATGGTCAGCAACTTAATGCAACAGTAACGGCGCAAAGTCGATTACAAACGCCAGAGCAATTTGAACAAATATTGGTTAAAACCAATCCAGATGGCTCTTTTGTACGTCTAGAGGACGTTGCTAGAGTAGAGCTTGGCGGTGAAAACTACCGCGTTGTTGCTCGTTACGATGGACAACCTGCATCAGGGTTAGGTATTAAATTAGCCAGTGGTGCTAACGCACTTGATACTGCCGCTGGAGTTAAAAAAGCGATTGAAGAGCTAAAACCGTTTTTCCCTGAAGGGTTAGATGCTGTTATACCTTACGACACAACGCCGTTTGTATCGTTATCTATCGAAAAAGTTATTCACACCTTAATTGAAGCTGTTGTACTTGTTTTTGTAGTTATGTATTTGTTCCTACAAAACTTTAGGGCAACACTTATACCAACAATAGCAGTGCCAGTGGTTTTACTAGGTACGTTTGGTATTTTGTACACCTTTGGTTATTCAATAAATACGCTAACGATGTTTGCGATGGTACTTGCCATAGGCTTATTGGTAGATGACGCAATCGTTGTGGTAGAAAACGTTGAGCGCTTAATGACCGAGGAAAAACTCTCGGCACTTGAAGCTACGCGTAAATCTATGGATGAAATTAAAGGCGCGCTGGTAGGTATTGCCATGGTGCTTTCTGCGGTATTTATCCCAATGGCATTCTTTAGTGGCTCTACCGGTATTATTTATCGTCAGTTTTCTATAACACTGGTATCGGCGATGGGGTTATCTGTTTTAGTTGCTCTTATTTTAACGCCTGCATTGTGTGCAACGCTTTTAAAACCAAGCCATGTACATAACAATGAGACGTTATTTGGCCGATTTTTTACAGGCTTTAACCGTGGTTTTGATAAAACAAATTCAGGTGCACAAAGCTTTGTAGGCCGTATGCTTACACACTCTAAACGCTACTTACTTATTTATGGCGTGATTGTGGGCGGTATGGTTTATGTATTCTCAAGCTTGCCAACGGCATTTTTACCTGACGAAGACCAAGGTATTTTGTTTAACCAAGTTTCACTGCCAGCGGGCTCTACAACACAACAAACGCTTGAGGTTGTTAAAAAGGTAGAAAATCACTTTTTAAACGATCAATCTGAAGCCGTAAACGGTATTTTTACCGTTACTGGTTTTAGTTTTGCAGGCTCTGGCCAAAACTCAGCCATTGCCTTTGTTAACCTTAAACATTGGGATGAGCGCCAGCGTGACGAGTTATCTGTTCAAGGTGTTGCAGGTAAAGCAATGGGCTACTTTTCAACGATAAAAGAAGCGTTTGTGTTTGCATTCCCGCCACCTGCAATTGTTGAACTGGGTACTGCTAATGGTTTTAATATCTTTTTACAAGACCGTGTAGGTCTTGGCCATGACGCACTTTTGGCGGCACGAAATCAGTTATTAGGTTTAGCAAGCCAAAGTCCAATTTTAGCGGGCGTACGTCCAAATGGACAAGAAGATATGCCAGAACTACAACTTGATACAGATTTGGCAAAAGCCGAAGCGCTTGGCGTGTCGCAAAACGATATTAACAGTACACTTTCGACAGCATGGGGTAGTAGTTATGTGAATGACTTTATTGACCGTGGTCGAATTAAAAAAGTGTATATGCAAGGTGATGCACAATCGCGCATGGTGCCTGAGGATCTAAATAAGTGGTATGTGCGCAATGATAATGGCGATATGGTGCCGTTTTCAGCGTTTGCTAGTGCCTACTGGACGTATGGTTCGCCACGTTTAGAGCGTTACAATGGTTTTTCAGCAATGGAAATTCAAGGCAGTGCAGCGCCGGGCTACAGTACAGGCCAAGCAATGGACGAAATGGAGCGTTTAGTTAAACAATTACCTAATGGTATTTCGTCTGAGTGGACCGGTATTTCATTCCAAGAGCGCTCAAGTAGTGGTCAAGCACCTTTACTATATGGCTTATCGCTGTTGTTTGTATTTTTATGTTTAGCTGCACTTTATGAAAGTTGGTCGGTACCGTTTGCGGTAATGATGATTGTGCCACTGGGTATATTTGGTGCAATTATGGCAGCGCTAGGCGGTGGCTTATCTAACGATATTTACTTGCAGGTAGGCTTGTTGACCACCATTGGTTTGGCATCTAAAAATGCGATACTGATTGTAGAGTTTGCGATTCATAAAATGGATGATGGGCTTGGCTTAGTTGATGCGGCTATTGCAGCTGTACGCTTACGATTACGTCCAATACTCATGACTTCGATGGCCTTTATTTGTGGTGTTTTACCACTTGCTATTGCCTCAAGTGCGGGTTCTGGTGCGCAAAATGCGTTAGGTATTTCGATTATTGGCGGCACACTCGCATCATCAATATTAGTTGTTGTATTTGTACCGTTGTTCTTTGTGTTAGTTCGCCGTGTATTCCCTGGTAAAACTAACGAGACAACAAAGGAGAGCGCAGAATGAGCATTAAAACATTCAGCCTAAGTGCAATTGCTTTATTGGTGCTAAGTGGTTGTCAATTAGCGCCAGAGCAAAAAGACCTTGCTCTACCAGTATCTGATGCTTATGCATCAGGTACTGAGCAAAGCGCTGCGAAGCAATTAAATTGGCAGCAGTTTTTTAATGATGAAAAACTACAAACCTTAATTACGCAAAGCCTTGAGCATAATAAAGACATGCAAATTGCAGTGCTTAATGTGCAGCGTGTTCGTGGTTTGTACCAAATCGAAGACTCTGCTTTGTATCCGTCGCTTGATTTAAATGCTTCTGGTACGCGCCAGCGTTTACCGGCTGATTTGTCGGGTACTGGCGATGCAGCTATTAGCTCGCAATACAGTGCAACAGTGGGCATTACGTCTTATGAGTTAGATATTTGGGGGAAAGTACGCAATCAATCAGCGCAAGCACTCCAAAATTTATACTCTACAGAGCTTAGCCAATACAGTACGCAGGTGTCTTTAATTTCAGAGTTGGCAAATGCGTGGCTTAGTTACGCGACGGACTTACAACTGCTAGAGCTTGCAAAAGAAACGCTCACCTCTCAGCAAGAGTCATTATCGCTTACGCAAAAAAGCTTTGATTTAGGTGCAACTTCTTCAATTACCCTTGAGCAGCTTAGAAGTACAGTTGCTACAGCAAAAGTAGACATAGCAACGTACAAGCGTTTGTTAAAGCGTGATAAAAGTGCCCTAGATTTATTAGTGGGTAAATCTGTTTCAGCTGATTTACTGCCTAGTAAAGACCTGACTAACTTGATCAGCATGCCAGAAGTGCCGGTTGGTTTACCGTCTGACCTGTTATCGCAACGCCCTGATATTAAAGCCGCTGAGCATTTAATGCTTGCTGCAAATGCCAATATTGGTATTGCACGTGCGGCGTTTTATCCAAGTATTAGCTTAACAGCCAATGCCGGATCTGCTTCAAGTGATTTAAGTGGCTTGTTTGATTCAGGCTCAGGTACATGGAGTTTTGTGCCGTCAATTAGCTTACCTATTTTTAATATGGGACGTAACCAAGCAAATCTTGATGTAGCAAAAGCTGATCAAGAAATTGCAGTGGCTACTTATCAGCAAAAAATTCAAAATGCGTTTCGCGAAGTTGCCGATGCACTTGCTGATAGAGAAGGTTACCAAGAGCAATTAAGTGCCCTTGATATGCTTATAAATAGCCGACAAGTCACGTTTGATTTATCAAAAATGCGTTACGAAAAAGGCGCAGATAGCTACTTGCAAGTACTTGATGCTCAGCGTACATGGTACGGCGCACAACAACAGTTAATTTCAGGTCAGCAAGCGTATCTTGCAAGCCAAATTAACTTGTACAAAGCGCTTGGCGGCGGATGGAACGTAACCAGTGAAACAGCTCAGGAAGAGAAATAATATTTGCGGCTTTTAAAGCCGCATTACATATTTATATAGCGAGACTATTTATAGCTCTTGCTTTACTGAGTTTATGACTTGGTAGTGGAGTTGAACATGAAGCCTAAAGCAAAAAGGCAAACAGATCCCGCGATAGCACTTGCTAGGCGTGAGCAAATTTTAACAGCTGCTGCAGAGTGTTTTCGCCGTAAAGGTTACCACGGTGCAGGTATGGCAGAAATATCTAAAACGGCAGGGATGAGTGCAGGCCATATTTATAATTACTTTGAAAGCAAAGAAGCCATTATAGAAAGCATTATTGAAAAAGACATGGAAGAAATGTTCTCCATCTTTCAAAAGTTTGAAGATCACCCTGGTGATGTTTTAGCTGCTCTTTTAGATGGCTTAAATATTGGTGTGCAAAGGCATATGGATACAGGCTCATGTGTGATTGATTTAGACATGATGGCAGAAGCAGGTCGAAACATTAAAGTAGCAACTCTCTTGCGTGAAACCGATATTCAAGCAAGAGGGCGCATGAGACAGCTTTTAACAAGCGAGCGAAGTGCGCTAAAAGACATTGATGAGCTTGAACTTGAAAGTCGAATTAATGTTATTTTTTCGATGATGGCAGGGTTATTACTTAGAAAGCTACTTTACCCTGAGCTCACCGAAGAAACGGTACTAATAGCGCTTCGCCCTGCGATGAAAACATTACTGATGCCATTTGATAAAGCGCAGTAACGCTCAAAATAAATAACCAAAAGTAAGCTAGCCAATACTTTGGCTAGCTTTTTTATTCTAGTCTATTTAAAAGCGCTCGATTGACCACTGAAGTGCAATGATTGCGATAGCAACGGAGCCCATTGGCATTAACCACTTTTTATACCAAGTGTAGTGTCGTACATAAATGAGTATTGGTAAGGCTACTAGTAAGATACTAAGTTGACCGATTTCGACGCCTAAATTAAACGCCAATATACTAAGCAGTTGATAGTCGCTCGACAAGCCAAGCTCGCCAAGTACGCTCGCAAATCCCATCCCGTGCAGTAAACCAAAAGCAAAAGTAAGCCAACCTAAACGAAGTACCAACGGCCACACATTATTTAATGCTGCAAATAAAACCGATATAGCAATTCCAAGCTCTACCCAGCGGCTATTTGGTGAGACTAAGCTCATAGCTGTTGCGGTAAGCGTAATAGAGTGCGCAAGCGTAAACGCGGTTACTATCAATGCTGTGTGTTTAATAATTTGTTTTTTAGAGCTAATACCTTGCCATGCTTTATCGCTGCGCTTTAAAACACAGGTAAGTAACAGGGCGATTAAAAATAAAATATGATCAATACCAATCCAAATATGTAAAACACCCTGATACACGTATTGATTAAACGTACTTAAATAACTTGTTTGCTCAAAGCTGAACGTTTGTTGTGCCTCGTTGATATTAAATACACGAGATACACCGTTTATATTTACGATGGATTTATGATTGGCATCGGTTTTAAAAAAAGCAGAATAGGAAAGGGAGATTGCTTCATTGTCATCACAGCTAAACAGCAGCGGAATCACCAAATAAGGCTGGTTAAAATGGTTATCTAGCTGATAGATACCTTCACTTTTTAAAGGGCATGATTGCGCGTTTTGCGTGATATTTAAATTTTCTTCAATGAAGTTATTAATTGAGCTACGTTTTGCTTTTATTTCTGCCCACGAAATTTGCCCGTTTTTATCTAAATCCAGAGGCACTGCGTGCTCTAAGTCGGCTATATTAATTTGCCAGGTACCCGTGTATTGGTTTTTGTTGGTGTCGTTATTGTTCTCGCTATTTAAGGTTATATAACTTGTACTTAGTTGATGGGCAAAGCTGTAAGTTGAAAAAATGCACAGCATTAAAGTGAGTATAAATAGATAAGGCGTTTTCATAGTGTATCTCGTTGCATCGCTTTTGCTTGAATAAGTAATTGCTCATCGGTGCTCATTTTAGCCTGCTGCCAATTAATATGAGCCCAGTAAAGTGCTTTTTCGCGATTTGGTTGTACATCAAGGTAATATTTAGCTAAGTCACTTGCATGAAAAGAATCTTTGCGAAGCTCTCGTAGTGTAACTCTTTGCGCCATTGTATTTTGCCATTTTTTATCGCGTTTATTTAGTTTTTTTTCTGCGATTGAAAGTCTTAGCAAAATAGCATCCTCTAAATTACTTTTATCAGGAAGCAGTACGCTTAATGTATTTAATACTTGTTGTGGTTGATTTAGAGCAATTTGAATATCGGCCCATAAAACAATTAGGCTCACAGGGGCTTGAACTAAATCTACACTTTGTAAGTGAGACAATGCTTGTTTGTAGTTATTTAAACGATAGCTCATTTCACTTAAAACATGGTTTGTAGCTAGGCTAGTTTGATTATTATTTATAATTTTTACTAATGCTTGGTAGCTGTCTAAAACGCTTTCATGTTGGCTTTGTACATCGAGTACACAGGTGCTAGCAGTAATAGTGCTTACTTGCCCAATTAAGGCTACGCAGTGTTTTTTTGCTTGTGCGAACTTACCTTGAGTCATAAAGATATTGGCTAGCAATAAATGGCTATTACTATGCTGTGGCTCTTTAATCAAAACGTTGTTAGCAATATCAATAGCTTCGTTGAAAAGGTGCTCTTTTTGTAAAACGCGAGCATATAAGTAACCAATTTGAGATGAGGGTGTTTGTTTATATAGCTGGGCTAAACGGGTTTTAAGTAGCCCCTGTAAGCGCTCTGTTTGGCCAGCATATTGGCTGTTAGTGACTAATGTATTTATTTCTTCAACAGAGAGGGAAGCACTAAGCGTTGAATTACTTTTAGCAATAACTGCATCATCTTTTGGGGTAAAAGGCGCAGCGCTTAACGCAAGGGGTGTTAGGCATAAAGTAATAAATGCGACGGACTTAAAAATTGATAAATGCATTATAAATATCCTTTGAAAAAAGCCATCCATGGCCTGTCAGCTTAATTACTTGTTTAGTTGCTAATTTATTTACCGTTTGTTGAAATTAATCCATCAACATCGGTATCGGTGTTTGTAAACACCCGACCGTTAACAGTTAATGGCTCTGCATTTGGGGCTTGATTAAATGCATCGGTTGCAAATTGAGCAAAGTCGACCTGTAGTGCGTCAATTGTAATGTTTACTGTTGCAGTTACTTGCGAATTAACGCCATCACTTACACCAAACATAAAACTATCTGAACCTGTCACTTCTTTATTTGGTGTATAGGTAAAGTTACCATCGCTATTAAGGGTAACAGTTCCGAGAGTTGGCTCACTTGTTAATGAGTAAGTCAGTGAATCGCCATCATTGTCGGTTGCGCTAAGCATATCGGTAATGCTTACTTCAGTTTGTGTAGTTAGCATTGCATCACTTGCGGTAGGCGCTGTGTTTACAACCGGTGTAGGCTGTTTTTTATCATCATCGCTACTACATGCTCCCAATGTTAATGCACTGAGGAGAACACAAATATGGGTAGTTTTTAAATTACGCATTATTTTACTCCTTATTTAGAGCCAGCAAGCGGTGTTGCAAGGTATGGGAATGATGAATCCATCATTGTTGCATCAATAGGTGCGCCGTCTGTAAATGGCACTGTGCCTGTATTAGCATCCTCTGGTGCACAAAGTCCTAAATCAGTGTCTTCACCATTTACAGGAATAGGATGACATAAACGACCCATCACAACACGAAGTGCAATATCAACCACATCATCACCCGGGCGACGACCATTTGGGAAGCCGGCTAAATCATTACCCGCTACACCAAATGCAGATTGATCAGCTTGCGCTGTTGCTGCAATGCCTGTATTTAAACGTAGCATTTCTGAAGGTGTTACAGTTGCTTGTTGATTAACGCCTGCAAAACCTGTTAAAAATGCAGTGATTAAATCAGTACGCGGGAAGTTTGTGGGTGCCAGTGTTTCTAAGTTTGCGCCAAGGGTCGTATTAACAGCATCTTTAAACAAAATGTTTAATAACTCTGGTAGTGCTGGATGAGATACATAATCTAAAAATTGTGCATCATCTTTAGGGTGAGCAGTAGAGAATGTGTCTTTGTCTTTAATGCCAATTACAAGCTCGTTTACAAGCGGGCTACCCAAGCGTGAAACTTGTGTTAAAGCACCACCATTAACGGCGTTATTAGCAAATTTAGCATTAGGGTTTAATACGCGAGCTTGAGGTAGGCTTGCTGTTGTCCACGAACCAATGACGCCATTTCCTTCACCTACAACACAACTTTTAGGAATTTCGATAGCGATTGACGTTACGTTTTTATCTGCAAGGTCGTCGTTATCAGCTGATTGTGTTATACCACCTGGAAAACCACCGCCGTCACCAGCACCAGGGGCGCTATCACCCTCTACAGGTACATAGTTAACTAAATCAAATGTTTTACCTAGGTTAACTACAAATGGGTCTTTACGTTGTCCTACAAAAACTTGTGCCATGCTTTCACAGTTAGGAATTGAAACCTGATACACAAATTGGTCAGCATAAGTTTGGTAATCGCTCATTGAGCCAAATGTTTTATTGCCGACATAATCAAGCGGTTTAGAAAATGTGCTTGAGTTTGATGCTGTGTTGTTTAATACCGTTGTTTCGCCAGTACGCTGCGCGCCGCTAATCATGCTCATTGTGTATGATTCGCTAAAATTTGCAGCGCTGTCATCACCGGCAGATACACCGCCTACATTTTTAAGCGGTACAGACACGGTGCGTTGATTACCTTCAGGTCCAACAGTTAATTGCACACCTTGGTTATCATTAGGGAGCATGCTTTTAAAGTTAAATGCAAATGTAATATCTTCAACGGCATCGCCGTCGTTATCTATATGAATGCTGTAGGTAGCATCTGGGTCCATTGCAAAGTAATTAGGACCGCCGTATGCATCTTGCAGCGGGATATAGTTAGCAATTAATGTTACAAAATCATCACGACCTTGCTCGTAACTATTAAATACATAAAAATCGGTTGAGTCTAAAGTCGGGAAACGGCTTATATTTGGCGCTTCTCTGTGGCTTGATGCTTCACTTGGTGCACTTACAAACGTACTACATATTACTACTGCGAGTATTGATGGAGTTAAAGCTTTCATGACTTTGTCCTTTAGTTTTGATTGAAGTCATAGCTAATAACGGGGCAGGATTTAAATTGGATGCAAAAAAGTTAAATTATTTTTATTTTTTGTTAAAAAAGTTTTAAAGAAGGTTGGCTGCTTTAAGTAAACAGCCAACTTTAGTCATAATAGTAGGGTTATAAAAGTACTAGCTCTGTGGTGTAAAGCACTTCAGTAGGAGAACCATTTGGTGAGCCGCCAATAGGTTCTAAGCTCACTGCTAGCAATGCAATATCACTTGCGTTAAAACGGTTATCTTTTAATAATATTTTACTGCCTTGCTTGGGAAGTAAACCCAGTGAAATAGGTGCATCTTGCCCTTTTAAAATCATCCACAACTCATAATCTTTATTAGTTTGGGCGACCAATTGGCTACTGGCTTTAATTGAGAGCCCTTGCTCGCTTACATCAATAAACCATAATGATTGTTTATCTTGATTTTGAACCAAAGCAATTTGTTGAGTGTGCATAACATTGGTACTAGGTTGAATAACCAAAAAGGCTAAAACAATACACGCAGCAGTTGCCACAAAAGACCATGTACGCCAAATTGAAGGCTTGGTATGTATGACTGTTTTACTTGTTTGTGGCCTGTTTTCAATACGCTGTAGTATATTTACCCATACATCGTCACGTGGCGTTTGCGGTGTAATAGCACTCGCTAAGTTGTTTAGGTTTTGCTCCCATAGACTTGTTGCTTCACGTGCTTGATTTGAGTTAAGTAACAGACGCTGAAAACGCTTACGGGCAAGCCCTCTAAGTGTGCCAAGCACGTACTGCCCAGCAAGCGCGTCTAATAGTTCGGGTTTATTATAATTCATAATGTTAAACACCTTTGTAGCTGCATAAGCCCACGCCTGATCCAGCTTTTAACTGTACCTAACGGCGTTTCTATATGATCCACTAACTCGCTATGACTCAGCCCCTTATAATAAGCTAAGTGAATAGCTTGTTTTTGTTGCGGCTCAAGCTGTTCGATACAATTAACCAGTTTTGTTTCTTCATCGTAATTAACGTCAACACTTTCATTTTCATATTCGTCATCGCCTAACGACTGCTCTTTTCGTACTTTGTGATAGCGCAGTGAGTCAAGACTTCTATACCTAACTATACTTATCATCCAACTAATAACGGTGCCTTTAGAGGCGTTATATTCAGATGCGTTATGCCAAATTTTTATAAAAGCGTCTTGTAGTGCCTCTTCCGCATAAGCTCTGTTAGTGAGCATATTTAAACTAATAGCAAAAAGTTTGCCGCTAGTTTGTTGATATAAACTTGAGAAAGCATTTTTGTCTCCTTGTGCTGTTGCGCACAAAAGAGGGAGTAAATCATCGTTATCCATAGGGGTCCTGTTTTTCTTATTATCATTGAGTAAACGGTTGAGAGTGTGATTTGGATGCAAAAAATTTAATTGATTTTTAGATTAGCTGCTTTATACGTTAGTACAAGCAATAACCGATCAGTGTTTGAAATTTAGACGTGTAAGTATAATTTATTCACATGTTTGTAAAAAATGCACAAAGAGCAGATTGTACTTAAATTTATTTTATTATTAACATTATATATCAATAGTTTATGGTTTTAATTTAAATTTTAAATGGTATTTATATGGCGTGATATTTGCAAAAGAGTACATAAAGCCGTTTAAATTAAAATTAGAAAATCGGAATTATTTACACAAAGGAGAGACTATGTGGGCTGCAATTGGTTATTCACTTTTAGCATTACTGCTTATTTTTATTGGTTGGGAAGTAAACTCTGTTTACTTTGCTATTGTTTTTTATTGGACTGCGCTGTCACTTTTATTAGTGAGTACCGCATATATTTTTAATACAGCAAAAATATTTAGAAAACGTGAAAATGGGGTGATCCCATTTTATATACGGTGGGCGTTTGTGCCATTTTTATTTGGTGTGCAAATTTATAATGCCTGGTCACGTAAGCGCGATAAAGTGCCGCCAATTCAAAAAATAAACGAAAACCTATTTTTAGCTTGCCGATTATTTCCCTCAGACATAGACACATTAAAAGATAACGGAATTACTGCAATTTTAGACGTTACGTGTGAATTCGACGGACTCGAGTGGAGTTCAACACAAGAGAATATAAATTACTTAAACATTCCGGTGCTCGATCATAGTATTCCTACCCATTCTCAGTTAAATCAGGCTATTAATTGGATACATCATCATATTAAAGAAAACCGTCGCGTAGTTGTACATTGTGCTTTAGGCCGTGGGCGGTCTGTTTTTGTAATGGCGGCTTATTTATTGAGTCAAAACAAAAATGCAGATGTACATGAAGTACTTGCACAAATAAAGGAAACCCGCGAAACCGCAAACTTAAATAAGCATCAGCTTCGTCATTTAGCTAAGCGTCATAAAAAAGGCGAGCTGCTAATTAAAAACAAAGCAGTTTTAATTGCAAATCCAGTATCTGGTACACGATTATGGCAAGAAAAAGAGCACTTAATTGTTGCGCGGTTATCGGCCTATTACGATTTAAAAGTACTTACTACTTCACAAGACGTAAACGGTATTGAGCTTGCTAAACAAGCGATTACGCAAAAACCAGACATGATAATAGCGTGTGGAGGCGATGGTACAGTGGCCGAAGTTGCAAGCGTACTTGTAAATACACAATGTAAGCTAGGTATTATACCAATGGGGACTGCAAACGCACTTGCGCATGTATTGATGGGGATTAGCTCTAAATTTATTCCTGTTGAACAAGCTTGTGATTTAATAATTGATGGTCAAACAAGCACAATAGATACCGCTTATTGTAATAACGAATTAGTACTTTTATTAGCGGGCATTGGTTTTGAGCAGTCAATGATTGAAAAAGCAGATAGAGAGTCGAAAAATAAGTCGGGGCAACTTGCCTATTTAAATGGCTTTTTTGAAGCGTTTGGCGAGCAAAAATCACAGTTACTTAGTGTAAAACTCGATGATAATGAGCCCAAAGAAATATGTACAAATAGCTTTATTGTGGCTAATGCTGCGCCTTTTACAACGTTATTGGCTCAAGGTGGTGGGCAGCCAAATCATAGTGACGGGCTTCTTGATGTGAATTGGCTAACACCAAATAATGAAAATTCTACGACAATATTGAGTATTGCAGAACTGATGTTTAGCAGTTTAACGCAAACACATTTAGCTATAAATTCGCATCATACAAATGCTAAAAGAGTCGAGGTGACAGGTGAAGGAGAGCTTAAGTACGTACTTGACGGTGAAGTTAAAACTGCTCACAAACTTGTTATTACTATTGAGCCGGCCTCATTAAATGTGATTTGCAAAGAGCAATAAATCGCGCTAATTACAATCAAAAAAGGAGCTAAATTAGCTCCTTTTTTACATCATTTTTTAATTGATGGCCAAACAAACCCTGTTGTATCCGGCGCTTGAGAAGATGTTTCTCTCGGCGCACTTTTTGGTCTACGAATAGGTTTGTTATTTATAGTGTGAATATAAAGTGCTTCCACTTTATCGCGAGCCCAAGGCGTTTTACGCAAAAACTTTAAACTCGATTTAATGCTCGGTTGATCAGTAAAGCATTTGATTTTTACTTGCTCGCCAAGTGTTCTCCAGCCAAGTCGCTGTTCTAACTCAACAAGTATTTGTTCTAACGTTACCCCATGTAAAGGGTTTTTAGGTTGATTATCCATAGCCATACTACTTATTTAAACTGCGTGCATTGTAGCTCAAATCAGCTTTTAGCGCTAATTCACAGTGATTGTTTTAGGAGCTGTTGGGTAAATAGCATTACCTTGTTTATCTATTTTAAGCCAAATGAGTTGGCTGTTACTGTGCTGGGGTGTTTTAGCACCGCACAAAAGTGTAAATGAGTGAATTTGTATTAATGCGCCTTCGCTATAGCGTTTGTTGTCGTACCAACAGTTTGATTCTTCATTTACAAACTGGTTTGCATCAATAATTGAATGGGTTTTAAGGGTTGTTGCTTCACTAAGTATTGAATACGATAAGCTGCTAAAACAAAAGCATAGAATTAAAAAGTTACGCATTAGAGGCCTTTAAATAGGGAGGGTTAAAAATAATACATTAAGCTAAAAAACGTGCTAGTGTAAAGTACACAAAGTGATTTTAATTATAAACTTAGTTACTCACAGAACAACTTGGATTCAAATAAAAAGGTGCACACAATGCAATTTAATCAAACAATGATCGAAGAATTCACACTATTAGCAAAATTTCCTCGCGACAGTAAAATGCAGGGTATTAAATTACACTCAGACGCAGAGCCAAGCTTACTTAGTGCAGCGCAACGTTTATTTGAAAAAGGGATTATAGATAGCCCAGATGGCGGATATTTAACTGATCTGGGCTTAGATTTAATTGAGCACATTACGGTTATTCATAGTGCGCTACAAAGCTAGCTAATTTGAACTCTGGTTAGTTACTAAACTAGCTTAATTTGCATCGGGTTGATTTTGCGGTGCAGCATCATTAAATGCAGCTAATTTATTACAGTGTTCGTAAATAGCTGCAATTTTTGGATAAGCGCTCATATCTACGTTAAAACGAATTGCATTAAATACTTGCGGCACTAAACAAATGTCAGCAAGTGTTGGTTGGTTACCAAAACAGTAGTCATCATTTTCGTTTAGCATCAGTTCTATTTTTTCAAAACCAACTTCTATCCAATGTCGATACCACTTATTTTTAGCCTCGTTATCAACACCTAATTCGTTCGATAAATACTTCAGCACGCGTAAATTATTAACAGGATGAATATCGCAAGCAATGGCAAAGCTTAAATTTCTTATTTGTGCTTTTTGCCACGCAGTTCCTGTAATTAATGGCGATTGCGGATAAGTTTCATCAAGCCATTCCAGTATTGCAAGTGATTGTGCTAAAACACCATTATCGGTTTCAAGTGCAGGTAGTAACCCTTGCGGATTAGTCGCTAAGTATTCTTCCCCAAGCTGCTCCGATTTTAAAAGGTTAACAATAGCAAGTTCATGATCAATTGCTTTTAAGTTAAGCGCTATACGTACCCTATAGGCCGCTGATGAGCGAAAGTAGCTGTATAATTTCATAATTAATCCTGTGAACCTGTAAATTGTTTTTTAATAGTACGCCAGCAATCGGTGTAGTTTGGTTGGCGTTCCCTACCTTCTAATGCATATTTTGTCGGTGAAATTATATAGCGCGACTCAAACATAAAAGCGAGTGTATTTTCGTATTTTTGTGGTGTAAGTTCAGCGTTTGAGGCTTTTTCAAATACGTCGGCTTCAGGTCCATGTGGCGACATACAATTGTGTAAACTTGCACCACCAGGTACAAAACCATGCTCTTTTGCATCATACACACCTTCAATTAAGCCCATAAATTCACTCATAATATTGCGGTGATAATACGGCGGGCGAAATGTATTTTCGGCTACCATCCAACGCGGTGGAAATATCACAAAATCGACATTTGCCATACCCTCAGTAGCAGAAGGAGAGGTTAGTACAGTGAATATAGAAGGATCGGGGTGATCAAAGCTCACTGTATTCATTACATTAAAACGCGATAAGTCGTATTTATAGGGCGCACTATTACCCGTCCATGCAACTACATCAAAAGGAGAGTGCTTAATTTCACAGCTAAATAAATTACCGTTAAATTTAGAAACAAGCTCAAAGTCACCCTCTTTATCTTCAAAGGCCGCTACAGGGTATTGAAAGTCTCTGTCGTTGGCATAACCGTTTGCACCAACAGGTCCTCGCTCTGCAAGCTCTAACGCATGGCCATAATTTTCACAAATATAACCACGGGCTGTATCATCAATTAAATCAACAGCGAACTTAATTCCTCTGGGAATTACAGCAATTTCACCCGGTTTAATGCTTAACTTACCGCACTCGGTGTGAATTAATAACTCACCTTGCTGAGGGACAAACAACATTTCGCCATCGGCATTACAAAAGTAACGCCCTTGCATTGACTGATTAGCGACATATACATGAATGCCAATACCAGATTGCCCATTAGCACTGCCATTAGCTGCCATAGTTACTAACCCATCAATAAAATCAGTAGGCTGTGAAGGCATATCAATAGGATTCCAACGTAGCATTGTTGGTGGTGTTACGGCTTCAGTGATTGGGGCTGTTCTTATTAGGCCGTTATCAATTGCTTGGTAATCACCTTGCACTACAGACGGACGAAGGCGGTAAAACCAAGTGCGACGATTTGAAGCGCGAGGAGCCGTAAATGCAGTCGAACTAAATTGCTCTGTGTATAAATCGTATTTAACTTTTTGTGGGCTAAATTGTCCTATTGGCAGTGCACCGGGTAGCGCTTGTGTTTCAAATTCATTACCAAAACCGGTCATATAACTTAATTGTGTCGCCATTACTGACTCCTGTGAGAGGGGGTTGGTTTAATATTATTTTTATTTCAGTTAAGATACTCTCAAGTGAGACTAATATCAAATGTGCAACTACGCATCCGTGTAAATATTAATGAACACTAAAGTAAGCCTTATAAAGCTGGGATAACTAAAAATGAAAATTGATTTAGCAACGTTTTTACCTTATCAATTAACGAATGTAGCAACACGTGTAAGTAATGACTTTGCCGAGGTTTATCAAACTAAATACGGTTTAAATATTCCGCAGTGGCGAATACTTGCTAATTTAGCGCAGTATGGTCAGAGCAACGCAAAGGATTTATGCACGCAAGCAAATATGGACAAGTCGACAGTGTCGCGTGCGGTAAAAGTTTTAATAGATAAAGGTTTAGTGAAAAGTGAGTTAAATGCACAAGATAAACGCGCAGCATTACTTGTGCTGAGCCAAGTAGGGCAAAACTTATATGAAAATATAGCGCCCGATGCACTAAATTGGGAAAAACAGTTACTGAGCACTTTAACCAACGAAGAATACGAAGTGCTAGTGAGTATTTTTGAAAAGTTAAATAACAAATTAAAGGCATAAAAAAGCCCACCAAAGTGGGCTTTTAAAAGATGTTTTAGGTTACAGTTCTAAATTAGAAAGTGTAACGAACACCTACACGCATTTGCCATACAGATGCATCAGTTTGTACTGATGTATTTGCATTATTTCCGTTAAAGCCTGAGTAAACGTAACGGCCTTGATCATCAAGTGATGTTTCGATCATGCTAGCGCCTACGAAAGGACCTTTCTTAAGTACGCCCCAATCATCGTTTAACAGGTTAGTAAGGTTATCAATTACGAAGAACGCTTCACCTTTGTGACCTTCCATAAAACCAGGAAGCTCTTGTGTCATTTTAAAGTTAAACTTAACAAACCAATCAGAGTTTTCTGCGTTACGGCTAGTCGTTTGACCACGTTCTAAACCATTTGATGCAATAAATTCATTGAATTCATTGATATCAGCAGCACTCATGTCGTAAACAACGTTAGGATCGTTTTCAAGTGGAACATACAATAGTTGGCGGTTGCCATTCCAGTTGTTGTCACCGAAGGTACCATCACTGCCATCGAATGTGTAGCTGTAAGGTAGGCCTTTATATGCTTCACCGAATAGATTAAAGCGAGTAGCAAACCCATCAACAAACTCATGGCTATAACCAAGAGTCATAGTAAAACGATGTGGAATTTCGTAATCAGATGAAGCAACACCTGGGTTACCTGGATCAGTTAGTGCAATGTTACCGTAGTTTGAACCAGCTACAGAGCTTGTCATTGGGTTAACATCATCAGAATCTGTGTAGGCATAACCAAAGTTAACGCTTACACCATTATCAAACATCTTGCTAACCGCTAATGAGATAACAGATGAATCACCGCTATCACCACTTACATTTGTTAGTAAGTATTCGTTAGAACGACCTTCAATTGATTCGTAAATAGGGCGGCCGTCAAACGTAGTTGTACCTGTATCTTGAAGTGCGATGTCACGCATTAACGCAGCATCTTTTTTCTTCGAGTATAAGTAATCAAGAGAGATTACATATTCATTTTCTGTTGTGTACGTTGCACCAAGTGAGTATTTCCACTCTGATGGGATTTCAAAGTCTGGGTCAACAGCGTTTGCTTGTGAATCGCCTGAGCCGATTACAGTGTCAGCTACTGCATCAAATTGAGACTGAGGAACTTCAAATCCTGGAGTACCATTATTTACATTAGGTGTTGCGAACAAGTCGATAGAACCAAACTGGTTTGCACTAATGTTAGTAATGCCGTCGTTTGAGTAAGAGTTAGATAGCCAAACGTTAGGGTTACCGCCTGAGAACAAGCCAACACCTGCACGTACTTCAAGTGCATCTGTCGCGTACCATTGGAAGCCTACACGAGGTTGAATTAAATCAATACCATCAAATGTACTTTGGTTACTGTAGCCATAGCGATCAGTAAAGTTTTGATTTAAGTTAGGTACATCATCACTGGTGTATTTATCGTAACGTAAACCAAACGTAATATTTGCGTCTAAGTCAGTAAACGAATACTCGTCTTGCACGTAAAATGTATGCTGAGCGTACGAAAAACTCGCAGCAGCATCGTTTGGATCATTTGTAGCAGCAGCATTGTTGTAGTAAACAGCACTTGCAATACCATTTTCAAAATCATCAACATTGTTGAAACGGTATTCACCTTCAGTATGCTGAACGAATAAGTTAAATACATCTAACTCTTCAAACTCGTAACCAGCAGTAATTGTGTGCTGATCAAGGTAGTAAGTACCTGCAACTTTAAATGTAGTTGTATCGTAGTCTAAGTCATTAGATTGACGTGAGTCATCTGGACCAATATAAACTGTACCACCATCTTCGGTACGAATTTGCATTTCACCAAAGCTGCTTGCTGCATCTAGTGATTGTACTGTTGCATCTAGCTCAGACTTACCAATACGAACTTCAGTAGAGAAGTCATCTGACCAATCAGAGTAAACAGATGCAATGATTGAAGTGAATTCTGCACTTTGGTCATAAAAGTGATTAGATAGTGATACACGGCTAGAGCCAGTATCTGACTGTGAAACAGTATTACCATCGTTGTAGTTATAGATTAAGTTTGCACGATGATCTTCGTTGATGTTCCAATCTAGTTTAACTAAGATTTTTTCATCTTCAACAGGCATACTTGAAGGCATTCCGCCTACATCGTAACCATATACAGTTTGAGCAACGCTTGTGATACGCGAGATATCATCAGCAGTTACACTGCCGCTGCTTAAACCATCGTAGTTAAACTGTTGAACACCTTCAAGTTTTTCATATGAAGTAAATAAAAATAGTTTATCTTCAATTAGTGGAAGACCTACGTTGAAGCCGTAACGTTTTTCGGTGTAATTACCGTTATCAACGTCATCACCTTCAATTTTATCACCCTTGAAAGAGTCACTAGTGTAATCGTAGAAAACAGCGCCATGAACATCATTGCCACCAGATTTGGTTACTGCGTTGATGTTACACGATGTAAAACCACCGTATTGAACGTCAAACGGTGCAAGTTCAGCTGAAACTTGTTCAATTGAATCAAAAGAGAAAGGGGCGCGAATAGTAGGGTAACCATTTGAGCTTAAGCCGAAGTTATCGTTCATACGAACGCCGTCTAGCGTTAAACTGTTGTAGCGAGGGTTACCACCACCACAGTTAATTGAACCACGGCTGTCATCAATTGTGATACGCGGGTCGATACGAATAATGTCTTTTAAATCACGGTTAATAGCTGGCGTATTTTCAAGATCAGTTAGCGTAAATGTAGACGCCGGACCAGTACCACCAGACATAGAGCTAATTGGCGCGCCAGAAACTACAATTTGTTCCATGCTTGATTGTGACTCAAGAGAAACGTTTACTGGGTAATCGTTACCAATATTAAGAATAATGTTATTGAATTCTTGGTCTGCATATACATCTGAATCAACAACCACTTTATAAGGACCGCCAACTCGCAGGCCTTTAGCTGTGAAATAACCAGCGTCATTTACTTCAGTTGTTTTTACTGATCCAGAAGGCACGTGTAAAATTGTTACTTTAGTGCCGGCTGCTGGGTTGCCGTTAGGCCCCATTACTTGACCTTTAATTGCTGAGGTCGTTTCGTTAGCCATTGCAGCGCCACTTACACCAACACATGCTGCAATAGCAAGTGAAAGAGCTGTTTTGCGTAATTGAGTTTTCATTTAATTTTCCCGTGTAGTTATTAATTAAATTTTTATATTTTTATTTTAAAATTTTGCAAAATAAACAGTTGAAGTTCATTTATTCAAAATCCGTTACTAGTGTACCTTATTTATTCGTTACAAATAAAATACAACTGCAATATATTTTTAATAAATAGTACTATTTTTGTCTATTTGAGTGTTTTTTCGAGCAATAACTCTATATCGGGGTATATATTACGTGGGCTTTATGACAAACATGTGAAATTGGGGTGTGAAAAACAAAAAACCCATTACAATTTTGCAATGGGTTTTGTTAACAAATAACTTAATGTGTTATTACTTACCTATTAAGACTTAAAACTTGTAGCTAATACCAACTTTAGCCTGCCAAGCTGATGACGATGAACTGATTTGCGAGTAATTACGCACATCCGCACCGCCAAAACTGTTGTCTATTTTATATCTACCTTGATCATCAAGACCACCAAAGTCATAAATAGTTTGGTTAGAGTAACCTAAGCGTTTTTCTACACCCCAATCGCTGTTTAGAAGGTTTGCGAAATTATCAATCATTAGATAAACCTCACCAGTGTGACCTTCAGCAAAGCCAGGTATTTCTTGCTTAATGCTAACGTCCATTGTAGTAACCCAAGGTTGCGTTGCTGTATTTTTACCTAAGATCCCACCACGTTGAGATATACCAGCACGCTCTAATAACGGTTCTAACTCAGCCCAAGTCATTTTAGAATCAGCCCAATTTACATTCGGATCATCAGCACCTGTAGGGATATAAGGTAAGTAAGCACCATTAGTGAATAAAGAGCTAGTATCACCTAAGTCTTCATCTTTATACATATTCATTGTGTAACTAAATGGGCGACCTGAACGACGTTCAAAATAAACATTGAACTTGGTTGCATATCCTTCAAAAAATTCAGTGTTATACGCTAAGTTAATTTTAAAGCTGTGCTCAACTTCGTAAAAGCCACGTGCTGCAATATCTTCATTACGATTTACTGTAATATTGTGCTTATAGTTACCTTCTGCCTGAGAAGCTGAACCTGCTGATGATTCTGTAACATCTTGGTGAGCATAGCTTGCCGATACAAACAGGCCATTGTCCCATTGTTTAGCAATACCCGTTGAAATAATAATTGAACGACCATCATCCGATGAATTAGTCATTTCTATGTCAACATTATCGCCACTGTAAATACTTTGATTGATAACACGTTCGCCGTCCGCAGCTAAGCCTACTGGGTTAATAGACGAATTATGCCATACCGCTTCATTCTCTTTTTTATGGTAAGCAATTTCTGCTTGCCATTTAAAGCCATCACCTAATAGTTCAGAATCAAACTCATATTCAAAACCTATTTGAGTACGAATGCTTGAAGGCAATTTAAAATCAGGGTCGATATACGCAACGCTACCAGCACCTTGCTCTAATGTATTTTTTATTTCATCAGGAACCTGAGTAATATCAGCTGTGTTATTTGCATAGTAATCATTAATTACATCGTTTTGTGCTGATACTAAAGTAATGCCATCACTTTGGAATGAATTGTTATACCAAACATTTGGAATGCCGCCTTGGAAACGACCAATACCACCATTAATAGTAAGCGCTTCTGTTACGTAGTACTTAAAGCCAACACGAGGAAGTATAATGTCTAGGCCATCAAGATTTTCTTGGTTAGTAAAGCCATACGTATTAGCAAAGTTTTCATTTAGAGTTGGTTTATCATCAGATGACAAACGCTCATAACGAACACCTGCTGTAACTTCTAAATCATCACCTACATAAAAAGTATCTTCTATGTAAAGCGCTAGCTGGTTACGTCTTACATCATATGCTGTATCAGCTGAATCATTAGTGTAAGCATTTTGATAAGAAAAATCATAAGAACCAATTTTACGGTTTTCAAAATTTTCTAAGCTATCAAATTTCCACGTTCCAAGAGAGTTTTGAGCAAACAAGTTATATAAACGAAGTGACTCGTACTGAGCTCCAAAGTTTATTTCATGCTCATCCATTAAATACGTAGCGTCTAACGTAAAAGTTAGGTTTTGTGTTTCTGAACGGTTTGCATGGCGGTATTGATCTGTACCAAAGTTGTAAGAAGGACCATTTCGACCGTCTTCCTCAACAGTAATGCTTCCTAAGTTAGAGCGAGTTGCGCTATCAGAGGTAACATCTTTATACGACACACCAATTTCTGTTGAAAAGTTTTCAGTCCAATCAGAGTAAAGCTTAGATGAAAAGTTATTAAACTTAGTTACGTATGCATAAGTACTTGAAACTAAGGCTATATTATCACCGCCTGTGCTAGAATTACGCTCATCTTGGTCGTCTTGCCATTGATAAGTGAAATCTAAACGATGGTCATCACTTGCGTTCCAGCTTAATTTAACAAGCAAGTTTTTGTTTGTATCTTCTGGCGCACCGGCTAATGAATCAGTTAAGCCATATTCATTATTTAAGATAGAAATGAAACGATTATAGTTAGCTTCAGAAGTATTAAATTCATTTGAAGCACCAGAGCCGTCAAAGCCGTAATCTAGATCTAATTCACTTGACCATTCTGCATAGTTAACGAAATAAAACAGTTCGTCTTTAACAATTGCGCCACCAACGTTAAAACCAAATCTTTCTTCAGTTTTAATCGGCTCTACTTTATTTGTAGAATAAGTTTTATGACCTAGCTCATCAAGATCGTCTTCTTGTACAATATTATCAACATCGCCAGCTATCTCAGGAGTCGATATTTCATAAAAGCCAGAGAATTTAAACTCATTCGTACCAGACTTTGTTACTGCGTTAATAGTACCGCCACCAAAGTTACCTTTAGAAGCTGAGAAAGGAGATACATCAACAGAAACTTGTTCAATAGCGTCAAGTGCTACAGGAGGCTGAGAAGTAGGGTAGCCACCAAAGTTCAAGCCAAAGTCATCATTTTGACCAATACCGTCAACTGTTAAACCGTTGGTACGAGGGTTACTACCTGCAAACGTTAGCTCACCATTACCATTAATACTGGCAAGTGGGTTTAAGCGCGCAATATCTTTAATGTCGCGATTAAAGCTTGGCATATTTTCAATAGTGTCAGAGCCAAATGTACTGCTAGAGCCACCTGATTGTTGAACAATCTTATAACCAGACACTTCAATCTTTTCGATGTTTAGCGGAGCAAGCTGCGAGCTTAAACGGTAAGTTTCACCAAGGTTCAAGTAGATATTTTCAACAGTGGTATCGTTAAACGTATCAGAATCAATGATAACCATGTAAGGACCACCTACACGTAAACCATTAGCGATAAACGTACCACTTTCGTTTGTAGTTAGTTCGCTAATAGTTCCCGTTGGTTGGTGAATTACTTTGATTTTAACGTTTGCAGCACTGCCACCTGAAGGCGTTGTAATTTTACCACGCATTGCAGATGAAGTATCAGCAGCCATTGCGCTTGTAGAAACACCTAGAGCTAAAATTACCGCTCCAGTTAATTTCGAAAGGCGAAGCTTAGTCATAATGTTGATTTCCCGTGTGTAGGTTATATAAATTTAATACAGTTTATTTGTCAGTCGTCATTTTCAGTGCCGTTTCTAACTCTTTTGCAGAAGGGTCAAATAAGGCATTTAGTAATCCAGCTAATCGAATACCCGCTTGTTGTAAGCGTGTCTTTATAATTGGAGTATTGTTATATATGTAGCTATAACCAATTTCGTTGTTGGTATATTTATAAATTTTTGTGGCTAAATTATGAGATTCTTCAACCCATGTCATAGGTGAGCTTTGTAAATACTCAGCAATTAACTCGCTGTTATTTGTATCAATAAATTGTGCGTACTCAGTAAACGATAAATTCTCGTTCTCAACTAACTTTGTATCCCAAAGGCTGTGAAGATTTGTTTCTTCGTTAAAAAATGAAACCTTAATACGGTTGCCACCTCTATCTTCACTTCGACCAGCATGAAATGGTTGGTGACTATCGCCCACCAAATGTACTAAAAAACGTAAACTGAACTGTTTAGCATCTAAGGTGCTATTTTTATCAGTGAGCGTTTGCATTGAATAGTGAATGCCTTCTAGGATATTACTTACAGATTCTTTGTTTTTAGTGTGATCGTGATTGAAGCTGAAAGATTTTCCTGGTGCTGCATTAATATAATGCCAACGAGATGATTGCTTTTGCCAAAACTCGCCAGGGGCAGAGCGCATTTCATCAGGCCACGTTGATATTTGTGCAAGTGATTCACCATCAAGGTAGGGTTGTATTGCCGCTTTAGTTGTTTCGCTTATATGAGATTCTGCAATCTTACCTACAATGCGGTGGCCATTTTGACCCCAAGCATGTGAGTCAGTGCTTGTAAATATTGCACTAATCAAAAGCGCAGAAGATATCGAGTACTTTATATTGCTATGCATTAGAACTTCCTTAATGAATATTTCATGGCGTTGCTACAGGCTAATGCGGTCAATTGTCCTTACTTTTGGTGTTGATAGGAAGGACTCATTAAAATTCATAGTTTCTTATTCACATTACTTTTAAATCAATGGTTTATGTTTAACAGGTAAAATTACTTGTTGTAATAAGTAAGCGAAATTGTTCAAATGCACTATATAGTCTATTTTTGAGTGGCATTGCTTTGAATTTTAAAAATATCGTGTTGCACAAAATGTTAATTGTTACATTTTTGTTTCTATTATTGGTCGTTACGTGGGTTTGCGGTCAAGTTAGTGTATACAATGATGAATTACACTTTCCAGTTATGATCGAAACCTCAACAGAGTGTCAAACAACTGCAACAAGTAACAAAGGCCAATTAATTGTTTTTACGCAATCAAAAAAAATAGCTAAGTTATTAACACAAAAGTTATGCTCTGATAACGTGGTGGCTAAGCAATATGGCTCTGTAAAAGGGTATTGGGGGTATAGAACGGCAGACAGCTTTGAGTTTGTGGGTAAAGGAATTGCTGACTTAATTTTGGCTAAAAACAATATTATGGCAGCCTTTAAAGCAGAGTCGACATATAACTACCAGCCCGTTGTTGGTTTTTCTGACTACACGGCTTTTTTTATATCTTCTAAAGAAAAACCTCGAGTCACTAAACAATACTTTTTAGATAAGCGCATAGGTTTGCTTGATTATCCGACCAGCCGATCAGGGCATATTTTACCAAAGCAAACGTTTAAAGAGTTGGATATTAATTTAGCCAATTTGAAAATCACTTATGCTAGCTCTCATAACGAATTACGTGATTTACTCGCTAATGGAAAAGTAGATATTATTGCTTCGTTTTGGAAAGAGAGCGACGAAAAACGTTTTTCAAAAAACTATATTACGCCATTGAGTAATAATATTTCTGGAACAAGATGGTATTTAAAAATGCAGCAAAACAACACTGATTTATTATGCGCAGTGCAGGAAAATTTGCTTGATATGTCTAAAGATCAAAGTTTGCATTACTATCAAAACGTCCAGCCATTTTGGCGCTGTGGCGCCAGCTTAGTAGGCTTAAAAGAGGAGGCTGGTGATGAGTAAGTATAAGCAATTACTTGTTATTATAAGTTTGTTTTTTATTTTGTCGTCTGTCTTTTATATTTCTGTAACTCAAAAAAGCCAGCAAGTAGCTAAACAAAAAATTACGCAGATAGAAAGGCAAATAGCACTCGACTTACCATTACTCGATTTATCGAATGAGCTGCTAAAGCATTCAGGTAATAAAGATGCAGTTAACAGCTACATTAAAACTTTAAACAGCTACATTAATTCGAACGAGCTCAAAGTTGTTGCTATTGCACCAAAAAACGAGATGGTAACACCTGTAAACTCACACCAAATAATACGTAGTTTGAGCACTAGTAATGGGTTCGTATTAGTTGTATTTAACGTCCAACAAACCCACTTTACATTGAGTCATTTTATTTACTATTTTATATTTTTAGTATTAAGTGTGTTGATTAGTTTTTGGATGAAATTTGCGTTTATTAAACAGAGCAATAAGCAGTTTAATAATGCACAGCATCAATCAATTGTAGAGCCTACGCCGTTGATACTTATTGTTGACCTTAATGATAAAACATTATCAAGTAGTTGTAATACAGAACAAAAAATGTGTTTAGCCAATAAGCCATTGTGCTTTTATTTAGCACTTGTAGAGTATTGTACAAATAACGATGATGTAGCGCTTAGTCATAATAAAGATGTGCCAGAGGAGCTGCTAGAGCTTGCTAACAAGTATTTTTATAGGTTGGTCGAACTCGGCCATACAGTTAGAAAAAGGCCTAACTTTAATAATAGCCTAGAAAAAACCCTGAGCGAAGTACGTGCTGCATTAGATGAAGTACTCAGCGAGTATCCCGAAGAAAAAGAGTTATATTATCCACCTAAAGCATACGGGGAGGGTTCTCGCTCTCGTCTGCATAGTTATGGGCTGGCAAATATTAAAAAGGGCAGTATTGAAATAATAGGAAAGTAACAAGGTTACTTTCCTATTATTAGAGGCTATTTAGGAGTAAATTCAGCCGTTTTAAGAGGGCTGTTTTTTGATATAAAATCTTGAAGTGCTTGGGCATCTGTTTCGTCTGTACTAACAAAGCCTTTTTTATTTGTAAGCGCAGGATAGCCATCACCGCCTGATGCGTTATAGCTATTTAAGCTCATACGGTAAGTTTTATTTTTGTTCAAAGGTTGGCCGTTAATAACAACATTAACTAACTGATTATTTTTACGCTCAAACGATAGTTTATGGTATTGCAAATAAGCGCCAGCATCCGGTGGGAAGCTCGTTACTGTATTTAAATAGTCCCATAAATCACTGCCTTGCCAATCCATGTAAGTAATACGATTTTTAAAAGGATGTACTTTTAAAATATCTTTATAGCTCACTTCACCAGCCTCTATTGAGCTGCGAATACCACCACCACTTATTAGTCCAAAGTCTGCACCCACTACATCCATTTGAGCTTGAATAATTACGCGTGCAAGATTTGTTTGTTGGTAGCGAACTTTGTTTCTGTCACCTTCTAAGCGAGCATCTACTTCACCAATGGTACCTTCAATTTGTTTAGCGCCTTTAGCTTGGTATACCGCTAAATAAGATTCAAGTTTTGAGTCTGGTTTAATGTACTCGTTTGCTAATACTGCTTTAGTTGAGCCATCAGCTTGTACTTTATCTACATACAAATTAACTGGCATCAGTTTGTAGTCTAGTAACGTTAATTTTCCATTTTCAAGCTTAAACTCAGCTTTACCAACATACTTACCCCATTCATGGGCTTGCATAATGTAAGTACCGTTTTGTTTGTCTGGTTTACAGGCAAGACCTGGTTTAAAGCTATCGTCATTTACATTTGTATCGCTCATACATACAGGTTCTTGAGAGTGGCCACCAATGATCATATCAAGCGTGTTTGCAGGAAGTGAGCGAGCAAGTGTTACATCACCGGGTGCGTTGATACCAAAGCTAGCATCAACATAATGACCCATATGAGTCAGGGCGATTGTAATATCAGGGTTGTACTTAGCTTTTATTTCTTTAGCTAGTTTTGCTGTAACATCAACAGGGTCTTTAAACTCTAAGTGCCCAATATATTGAGGATTACCAATTTTAGCTGTGTCGGTTGTTGTTAAACCAATAACAGCAATAGTTAATCCATTCTTTTTGAATATTTTATAGCTATCAAACGCGTGTTCGCCTGATTCCTTTTCAAATATATTGGCTGATAGAAAAGGAAAATTCACCCATTTTTGCTGTTGCTTCAATACATCAATAGGGTTGTCGAATTCGTGATTACCCAATGCCATTGCATCGTAACCAATCAGCGACATTCCTTTAAAGTCAGGCTCTGCTTTTTGTAAGTCTGACTCAGGAATACCTGTATTTATATCACCACCAGAGAGTAGTAATACTGCATGACCTTGCTTTTGAGCTTTATTGCGTAAAGAGTCAATTAACGTTTTGCGAGCGGCCATACCGTATTCGCCTTTTTCGTTTTGCCAAAAACGCCCGTGGTTATCATTAGTATGAAGAACAGTTAAATATTTAGTCGGGGTAGCGCTAAACACGGATTCAGGAGCAGGAGATGTGCATCCAAGTACACTAAAAATAACCGAAAATAAAATAATTATACGCATAAAATACCTATGGATTAAGGTCTACTTAATTTATCAGGCAGCTAGTTTAAACTAGTTCTATGCTAAAAAAACGTACTTATTTTACATTTTATTTGGAAGGGGCTGTTAATTGGTTTGTGGCAGCACGTTCACGACGCTTCAACTCCGTATTCGCATACTCTCGCTTATGGTGATTAGTACCTATCATCCAGGTTAAAAAGCTTGCTGGCAGTTTTGTATAGGGTTCGCCTTTGTGTAAACCAAAGTCGCAAATTACATGTTTAGTGTGTGGCATTATAAGATCCTGTTGTTTTGTGTTTTTTAAAGGTAACAAAAAGTAGCCATACTCTTAAGATGATTTAATTTTAAATAATTAGATTTATATAGCTAAAAAGAATATAAGTAATGGTATATGTAATTAATTTGTTATCAACACGGTCTAATTTGTATCAACTCTCACTTTAGAATCGATTTTAATCGCCTATGGCATTAATGTGTTAACGCATTAACAATTATCTAAAAATATAACAACAGGAATACAACATGAAAAAACTTTTACTTGGCTCAGTACTCGCCGCAGCAAGCTTTACAAGTGCTGCCACTATTGTCGAAATGAACACGAGCCAAGGTGTCATAGAAATTAACTTGTTTGATCAACAAACACCTAAAACAGTTGCAAATTTTTTAAGTTACGTTCAAGACGATTCATATAACGAAACAGTAATTCACCGCTCTGTTAGTAACTTTGTTATTCAAGGGGGGGGATTTACATTTTCTGACTCGCTAGATGCGATTACCACAAAACCTGCTGTAGAAAATGAACCCGTTTTTTCTAATGTTAAGGGCACCATTGCGATGGCTAAACTATCGGGTAATGCTGATAGTGCAACGAGCCAGTGGTTTTTTAATATTACAGACAATAGTGCAGCACTTGATACCCAAAACGGTGGCTTTACTGTGTTTGGACAAATTACTGCAGCAAGCCAATCAACGTTAGATAAAATTGCAGCATTAGTACACTGTGGTGAAACACCCGTTGTTGGTATTACTGCTGAACAATGTGCAAGCACTGATGTAACAATTAGCAGTGCTAATTTAGTGACTATTCAAAATGTGGCGATAATGGATGATGATCCTAATTCAGCCGCAGGTCTTACTGTTACTGAAAATACGCTAATTGATTCTAACTCATCAACAGATTCTAGTAGCAGTTCTGGCGGCGGGTTAATTTGGCTGTTAGGTGCTTTTTTACTTGCGGTTCCTCGTTTAAAACGTGCTAAATAATTAAAATTAATGGTAATGTGGATGGCGTAAACCAGCCGTCCACATTACCATTATTAAACTTTGCTATTTAAAGTAACACTCGCCAAACCATCGCTAGCCAAATTGAAAACACACAAACACAACCTAGTAAAAACACTTTAAAACGTGCTCGTACGTTATTTTCACCTAAATGAATAACACTATGCACAATACGTGTTGCTACAAATAAACAGGCCAGTACAGCCACAAGTGTACTGGCGCTATTTAGCTGTAGTGCAAGTAAACATCCCGCGTAAAAAAGTACAGGTATTTCAAACTGATTTGAAAAGTTTCTATCTGCAACCCTGATAGTGTCGCCAGCCTTATCTAACTGCATTGTTTTAAAATCGCTTAAATCAAGCTGTTTGTTTTTAGCTGCTGCAAAGCGCCTTTTACCCATAATGAGCATTACAACCAGTGAAAGCGTAACTTGTGCAAACATGGCAAGTATGATGATTTTTTCCATTGTTTTTCCTTATTATTATTTAGAGTTTGTGTATCTTTTTATATTGAATGATTTTTAATCTCGAAGGTTGGCAGACTCGCAACTAATAGCCGATTATGAAGACATTTTTCACAATGTGTTACACAAAATAGCGTTATTTTGTAGAAAGTTATTAATTGAAAATGTTAGTTTAGCTTAACTATATTGCTTTGAATTGGCGCATGCTATTTTGCGCAATACTTTTTAATGGAAAACAAAAATGAAAAAGATTATTGGTTTTAGTGCTATCGCACTTGCAGTTTTAAGTGGTTGTTCAAATACAGCTTCGGTTTCTGTGGCGCCTCCGGCCTCTTTATTATCAGACACGTTAGTTGTAAGCCCTAACGATAACCGCGAATATAAAACACTTAAATTAGCAAACGACATTGAAGTTATTTTAGTGTCTGATCCGGGTGCTGAAAAGTCAGCAGCGGCACTTAGTGTAGGTGTAGGTTTACTCCACGACCCGATGTCGCAACAGGGTATGGCGCATTATTTAGAACACATGCTGTTTTTAGGCACTGATCGTTACCCAGATACAAAAGGGTATTCTGATTTTATGACCAAGAATGGTGGCGCGCACAATGCGTATACTTGGCTCGATATTACTAATTACATGTTTAAAATTAATAACGACGCGTTTGATGAAGGGCTAGACCGTTTTGCCGACTTTTTCAAAGCACCTAAGTTATACCCTGAATACACAGACAAAGAAAAAAATGCAGTAAACGCAGAGTGGTCAATGCGTCGCGAAATGGACTTTTTTGGTCAATTTAAACTCGCGCGTAAAATGATGGGCGATCACCCCGCTAATCGCTTTTTAATTGGTAACCTAGAAACACTTGGTGACAAAGAAAATAGTTCTCTTCACAAAGAAACGGTTGATTTTTATAATAAATATTATTCTTCAAATGTTATGAAAGTAGCGCTTATTTCTAATTTACCTATTGCTGAAATGGAGCAAAAAGCACAAAAATACTTTGCTGATATAAAAAATAAAAACATCGAAAAACCAGCAGTAACTGCAAAACTTGATTTTGATAACGCTGGCGGAAAACGCGTGTTTTATGCACCAAATGAAGATGTAAAACAGCTACAACTTGATTTCACCATTGCTAATAATAATAGCGAATTCGCGCTTAAACCAAATCGATTTGTAGCGTATTTACTAAGTAATGAAATGCCGGGCAGCCCAGCGCAACTGCTTCGTGACAAAGGGTGGGTATCTCAGTTGTCAGCTTCAGCTGCACCAAATCAATATGGTAACTACGGGTCATTAAACGTAAACGCAGAGCTTACAGATGAAGGCATGAAAAATCGTGATGAAATAGTTGCAACTATCATGCAGTACATCGATTTAATTAAAAAAGAGGGCGTTGATAGCAAGTACTTCAACGAAATTCGTACATCACTAAATAACCAGTTTAAGTTTTTAGAAAAAGGTGATGAGTTTAATTATGTAAGTTCACTTACACAAAGCATGCAAGACTATCCGTTAAATCACGCTATTAATGCACCTTACTATTATGCAAAATTTGACGCTGATGCTGTAAATAAAGTACTTGAGCAGTTAAATGCCGATACTCTTCGTATTTGGTATGTATCGCAGCAAGAAGAGACAGACTCACAACTACACTTTTACGACGGTAAATATCGCATCAGTGACATTAGCGAACAAGAGATTGCAAGCTGGAAAAAACCAAGCGAATTTAAGTTAGCACTACCGACTGTAAACAATTTATTGCCTGAAAATTTTGCAATAAAAACTCAAGCTTTTAAAGAGCAAAAACATCCTGAGCTTGCTTACGATAAAAATGGTGTAAAAGTATGGCGCCAAGCAAGTCAAAAATTTGCAGAGCAGCCAAAAGGGCTTGTCGAAGTTTATATAAATACTCAACCAGGTTTGAACGATATTAAAGCAGAAGTACTTTATTCTGTTTGGGCTGATTTATACAATATTCAACAAAGTCAGTTAAGTACCGAAGCAGCAATCGCTGGTATGAGTGTAGGCCTTGCGCCGAGTAATGGTCTTGTTTTATCTATGAGTGGTTTCACAGACAAACAAAATGTATTGCTTAAACAAGCTTTAACCGGATTAAAAGCCGATGAAACAGCACAAGCATTTAGCCAAGCAGTTGATCGCTTTAAACGTAATTTACTAAACCAACAAAAACAGTTTCCGTATGCACAAGCATTTGGCGAGTATTCAAAACTAACGCGTACAGGTGGTTTTGATACAGACGCGCTTATTAAAGCCGCTGACTCAGTGAGTGTTGCCGACTTAGCACAATTAAAAACAGCTACGTTTGCACAAAACGATTTACGCGTATTTAGTTACGGTAACTACAATCAGCAAGATATAGACGCGATTGCAGACGAATTAAGTGCAACGCTACCAAGCAACCATAAACGCAGTGAATTTGCGCGCAGCAAAGCGTGGTTACCACAACCGGGCGAAACGCTGGTACTGCAAAAAGATATTGATGTAGCTGATGTAGCGGTGGTTGATATGACCGTTCACCCTGTTGCGGGTTACAAACAAAAAGCAGAAGCGGCTGTATTACAAAGTCACTTTAGAACAGTTGCGTTTGATAAAATGCGAACTGAGGAGCAACTTGCATATGCAGTAGGTGCATTAGCTCGCCCAATCGAGGATTACTCTGCAATTGGTTTGTATATTCAAACACCGGTTAAAGGTCCTAAAGAAATACAAGCTCGTTTTGATAAGTTTAAAAAAGAATACGCAGTTGAACTTGATAACATGAGCGAAGAGACTTTTGAGCAGCTTAAAAATTCAACCCTAGTATCGCTTAAAGAGCAGCCTAAAAACTTAAGTGACGAAATGAGCCCACTTATAAACGATTGGTACCGTGAAAACTTTACCTTTGATTCTAAGCAAAAGCTGATTGATGAAGTTGAAAAAGTAACGCTTGCAGATATAAAAGACTACTACAAGCAAACAATGCTTAATCCTAATGCCGCACGTTTAAATGTGCAATTACGTGGTACTAAGTTTATAGAAAGTGACTTTGCCGATTTACCAAATCAAACTAAAATCACAACGCTTGATGCCTATTACAATGGAATTAAACTACAAAAATAAGCTTTATTTATACAGCTAAAAATAAACCCCAATGTATTGCTACATTGGGGTTTTTATTTATTAAGCCATTATTAAAAAGCCTATAACAGCTAATGCCGCAGCAATTAGCGTGTAAGGCAATTGTGTAACGGCATGGCTCATTAAATTACAACCAGAGCCTTGCGCTGCGAGTACGGTTGAATCTGAGTAAAAACACGCTTGGCTACCAAAAGAAGAAGCCGATAATAGCGCACCAATGACCAGTGGTATGTTTGCATCAACCGCATTAGCCAGTGGCATAACAATCGGAATTGATACAGCAAAAATACCCCAACTCGACCCTGTTGCAAACGCTAAAATAGCCATTGAAATAAATACCACGGCTGGTAAATATGCTGCGGTCATATAAGGGCTTAAGCTACCAATAACAAACTGAGGCAAACCAATTAAGTCGCATACGTCTTTGAATATAAACGCCGCTATAACAGTACCAATAGCGGGGATCATACTTTTAAAGCCATCAAGCATGCGCTCAATCATTTCACTTACGCTCATTAATTTTTGTAGCGCATAAAACGGGAGAGTGACCGCCATTGTTGCTAGTAAGCCTTTGTATACGTCTATTTCAAAGTAAACAGTAAATGCGATTAGTAAAATAATCGGCACTAAAAAGTTACGTAATTTACCTTTAGGATCAGCGTCTTCAAAGTTTTCTTCAGCTGCTTTTACTGCGTATTCATCTGCTGTTTGAACGTTATTGTATTGAGCTGGATCGACTTGAGCTTGCTCAATTTGCGCCATTTGTTCTGCTTTTTTCATTGGACCAATCGCAGGAATAACACCCAACACAACAAGTAAAACAACAAGCACTGCAAACCACGCGTAAAACATGTACGGAATAGCTTGAATATAAACAGCAATACCTTTGCCTTCTTCAGCAATACCGTTATCTACCAATAAGCCACTAAAAAATACCGCCCAGGTAGATAAAGGGACAAGCACACAAATTGGTGCCGCAGTTGAGTCAACAACGTAAGCAAGCATCTCACGGCTAACTTTAAATTTATCGGTAATGCGTTTCATGGTTTCACCCACAGTAAGCGCATTTAAGTAGTCATCAATAAAAATAACCACACCTAAACAAAAGGTCATGAACAACGATGAACGCTTACCTTTGGTGTACTTAAGAGCTAGCTTGCCAAAAGCTGATGCGCCACCTGTGCGTACTAACAGTGCGATTAAAGCGCCAAAACCACCACATACAAGTATTAGCCAGCCGATGGTTTCGTCTGTCATTACTTTTAGCGATGTACTCGCAAAGTTAGTAAGTACCTGTGCAGGATCGGCTATAACTAAACCAACTAAAGCACCAATAAGTAAAGATAAAATAGGGCGGCGTAATACAACAGCCAATACAACCACCACTAACGGTGGTAGTAAACTCAACGCAGAAGGTTCAAGCATTTAAGTATTCACAAAATTAAAAGCATGCATAAAAATTAAATTAATTTTCAAGCCGCTTATACAAAAACAAAGAAGATGATAAGTTTGTTGTTAAATCATTTTCCAAGTCACTGCTTTTGTACGCGTGGGAGGGATACATAAACAGTTATGTTAAATAGCTGTTTAAATGAAACGCGTTGGCTTTGGCGCCAGACGGTGCAAGGAGTGCAAACCGCTATTGTTGTGCCTGTAAAAACATCGGCGCAAAAATAATCCGCTTTTTAATTTCAGTCAACAAAAAGTTACATGCAAAACAAAGTTTTTTAGAGGAACTTACATTGAACGCAGTATTTAAAACAAATCGACTGTTGTTGCGCCATGCAAATGAGTTTGATGCAGCTGTTTTACTTAAGCTAGTTAATCAGGCTAGTTTTATAAAGCACATTGGCGATAAAGCAATTTATACCCTTGATGATGCCAGTCGTATATTATAGGGCCTGTTTATCTTTCGAGGTTAAATTTGCAGCAGTATGTTTGGTATTTAGGCAAGGCAGAGCCTATGTAGTGTGGTTATTCCCCATAAATAGGCGATAACACAGCATAAATGCCAAACATGCGCTGCCCGAAGGGTTCTACCTAGGGGCAATTAACTCTTTGTTGCTCGGTTTTTACTTAGCCCACTAGGTTACAAACCTCACGCCGCGATTAAATCGCCCCTAGATTGAACAAATTTTAATCCTGAAAGGTCAACAGGCCCTAGTCATTTATTGCTTCTCATAAATACCAAGGCTTTGGGCCTTACGTTATTACTTTGCATAATGCTGTAGTGGTTGGCGTTGTTGGGTTTTATAAGCGAGCAGCGTTACAACAACCTGATTTAGGTTTTGCTCTTGTAAGTGGTTTTGAAAAAAAAGGCTATGTTTTTGAAGCGGCCAGCGCACTTTTGCGCCATAAGCATGAATTTGGAATTACAAAACTGTGTGCAATAACATCACCAGATAATAGGGCATCGCAGAATGTGTTGTTAAATTGGGCTTTAAAATAGAGGGCAAGGCGGTTATCAATAATGATAAAACCGCCGTAATTATATTTTCACTTAATGATTAAAGTCTTGCTTGTTCTATTTGTTTTGCAACATTTAGGTTTATATTTAGCCATATTGCTTCAAGTGTCGAAACCAGGCCGTCGTATCCATCATCATCAATAGGGACCAATTGCGAAAAGTTATGAATACTTATAAGGCGTCGGCCTGTTTCTGGGTGTGTGTAATATAAACGCCAAAGCCCAGAGATATCAGCATTACCTTTCATATCGCCATTAAAGTGGTGAATTTCGTATTCCAGTTCATAAAACGTTTGTTGATCGAGTTCAGTAATGACCGGTAAGCCCTTTATTACCATCCAATTTGGCATAGCATTAAAAAGAGCTTGCTGGGCTGTTGTAGTAAGCATTACATCCGGCGATTCGCCCCACAAGTTGTAATTAGCAGCATGAATTTGGTTGCTATCTATTTTCATAGCAATACCTAAATTATTTAGAGCACCTCTAAGTACAACTGTTTGTATTCTTAATTGTGCGTCTGTGTCTGTCACATTTCGAGACGATGCACCAATAGGCTGCTCAAACTGATAATACTGTGTGGCAGTTTGTATTGATGAACTACAACCTGCCAATAGTAATAATAAACTTGCAGTTAAAAATAACGATTTCATTATTGCTTCCTTGGTTTTGGATCTGCTGGTAATGATTTATCAAAAATTAGCATATTAGGTTGTTCGTTTAATCCGCGAGTTAGAGGCTGTAGGCCCTCACTTAAACGTTTAAACTCTTTTAATGTTTGCTGTATTTGATGATGAAGTTCAGAACCTGCTTGGTAACTGGCCATGGTTTTATCAAATTGGCGCATAGTTACTTCAAACTGCTCCATACTTTTTGTCATCTTTTCGAAGTTACGATTAAAGTCGCCTGGTAAGTTTTGTGTATCTTTTTGGCTTAGCAGCTCTCGCATTTCATTAGCAAGCGCTCGGTAATCGGTAAATGTGGCTTGCATTTGTTCTAAGCTATCTTCAACTTTTAAGTTATTTACCTTATTAAGTACGTCAGAGACTTGGTCTGCTAATACGGTTATGCCGCTAGAAATACTCGGAAAAACATCATACTGTACAAGTTTACCTAGGTGTGCTTGCGGTGCATCTGGGTATATATCAAAATCAACGTACACTGCACCCGTTAATAAATTACCAGGCTTTAACGAGGCGCGCATACCACTTTCAATCCAGCCTTTTAAACTACCTTGCCAATACTCTTTAGCTGAGGCACTGTCGTGATACAAGCGTCCGTATTCTACTTTTATAAGTACTGGAACCGCCGTATTATGGTTTCTAAAGTGGGCAGGTTTACCGTCAATAATTACATTGGCAGGGGTTTCAACAACAGTACCTACACGCATACCTCTATATTCGACAGGAGCACCTGGGCGTAGTCCTCGAACTGATTGTTCAAATTCAATGAGGTAGTAATCAAAATCGTAAAAGCGCTCTTCTAGCGCCTCTTTATAGCTTTGGCTTAATGAAAAGCTATGTCCGTCTTGTGCTATTTCACCCGGGGCCTGTTGTTCAGGTAAGCCAACCGAAATGCCGCCTTTTAAAAGTTTACTTAAAGAGCCCGTATTAATATTGATGCCATCGGCAGATAGGTCAATTTCAATCCCTGCGTTCACCCAAAAAATAGAGTTCATGGTGATGAGATTTTGATAAGGCTCTTTAATAAATACGCCGTACTTCATTGCTTGGTTTTCCCAATCAAAAGTGGCGGTTTCTATTTGCCCTATTTTATAATTTTTGAAAAATATACCGGTACTCACATCAAGCACTTCAGCGTTGTAACTCATTAATTTGAAACGGCCACCTTTCACATCTTTACCAATGAGGGCGGGTTCGTCTTGTAATTTAAAACGCTCTTTTAGCTCTTTACTTTCACCGGGTGAAAACTCTAAATATACACCAGATAATAGCGTGCTCATTCCGCTAATACCCGTTTCATCAATGCGTGGCTTTACGACCCAAATTTTGGCATCATCAGTTAATAGGTTATTGTAGTTTTTGTCTATTTGTGCACGGGCAATAACGCTGTCTTGGGTGTCTGATAGTCGAACATGATCAATTTGACCTATTTTTACACTGCGCACTTTTATTTCAGTTTTACCTGCAATAATGCCCTCGGCTTGTGGCATCTCGATAAAAATTGTAGGGCCTTTATTAGCTTGGTATTGGTATAACATCCACATGCCCACTAACAGCGCAATTGCCGGAATGATCCAGATAGCGGAAATTTTCGGTTCTTTTGTTATTTCGGCAGTTTCGGTCATGCTTTGTTCTCTGATTTTTTGTTTTTAGGGGAATCCCACAACAAGCGTGGGTCAAAGGCATGGGCAGCCATCATTTGGCATATTACCATAACTGTAAAAAATACAATGCCTAATCCTGGTGTTACTGACATTAAATTACCCAGTTGAACTAAGGCAACTAAAATAGCAACCACGAATACATCTATCATCGACCATTTTCCAATAAACTCAGTCAGTTGATAAATTCGGGTGTAACTTTTTGTATGTCTATTGGCAGGTCTCGTTACCATAAAGCATAAAAAGCTCAATACAAAAGCTTTAGCAAGTGGCACCACAACGCTGGCTAAAAATATAATAGCGGCAATAGGGTAGGAGCCACTTTTCCAAAGAGTAATAACACCACCAATTAAAGTCGAAGGGGATTCATCCCCAAGACTAGTGGTATGCATAATAGGCAAAACATTAGCTGGAATATAACAAACAACAGAGGTAATTAGCCAAGCTGCTGCTTTTTGTACGCTGTAAGGATTTCTAACGTGCGTTTTTGTATGGCAACGCTGACAAATATTACCGGTACATAGTTGATGGCACACATGGCAGGCTTTAATATTTTCATCTATTGCACGTTTAGCATGCTCTGCGCCTTCGAGTACTTTTACAGGCTTTATTTGAGCCCATAAGCGTGGGCGATTTAAGTGAACAAGCGCAGCTATGTATAAAATAACAAACCCCACATAAGCCCAAAAACTCGTGCCAAAGCTAATATCAGCCAGCGACATGATTTTAACCATACTAACAAGTACGCCAATTAAAAATATTTCCGACATAATCCACGGTTCTAACGCAAGGGTGAACTTTAGTAGTCGCCTTGCTATGCCCTCTGGTAATGTTTTTAAAAGCCCAAGATGCAAAGGAATTAAAATAAGAAGCAAACCCATAGGCAGAGCGATAATGCTCAAATCGATAAATAAGCCAAGCAGTTCACTATCGTAATTAAATAAAATCCGAGCCGCGTCGGGCAGAGTAATAGTTTGAGTAATACCACTACTGCTAAAAGAAATAAAAGGGTAAAACATACTGCTCAGCAGCATTAATAGTGCGCTAAAGCTTAGTGCAACTATACGACTATCGTGATTAACATCGGCTTCGCAAAGTTTATGGTGGCAATGTGGGCATATCGCCATTTGTTTTGCGATTATGCGAGGTATATCTATGATCAGATCGCAGCAGGGGCATACAGTTTGCAATTTAATACCAAGCAAGAAGAATATTTCTTCAATTTTGCTATATTTAATACATTAATACAACGCGTTCTGCCATCAAGCTGTTCGTTATATAAAGGAAGCGTGTGAAATATTATTTTTACTACATATTAATGTGGCTCTTTTTTTGCTCGCAAAATGCTGTGGCTATTAATAAAGAGCGAGAGGTAATGATCGCTGCCAGCGCATCAATTCCACCCTATGTTTTTGTAAAAACGGACTCGGGTATACACCTAAATTTAATAAAAGCCGCGTTAAAGGCCAATGGATTTACTAATATTAATGTGCAATATATGTCGAATAAACGCGCTGAGCATCAATTACATAATAAAGGAGTAGATATACTTTTAAATTATGCTGGAGGAATTAGTGCTGGTATTTATCCAAGTAAAACGGTACTTAGTTATGAAAATGTAGCTATTACACTCAAGCGAAATAAATATAACATTGATAAAATAGAAGACATGTTTAATAAAAATGTTCTTGCTTTTCAAAATGCAACGGCATATCTGCCTCCTATATTTAAAAGGAATGTTAAACACTTTAGCTCATATCAAGAGGTTATTAATCAAAAAGCGCAGGTAGATAAGCTGTTAAAAGGTTGGGTTGATGTAATTGTGTTAGATAAGCGTATTTTTTACTATTATTACAATCGGCATAAATCCCCCGAAGCTGTACAAATTTACACTTTATTTCCAAAAGCAGATCGACCTGCTTATTTTAACAACTTCTCTTTAGCTACTGAGTTTGATATTGGTTTGGCGCTCATCAAGCAAAATGGTACTTATAAAAGGATTGTTGATGAAGGCCAAACCCAATCATCAATCAAATAAAGCCACTGTTTGACGTGTAAGCGCTATTAGCTCACCCGACTGCGACCATATACAGCCATCCTCTAAACCGTAACCATCTTTTGAATGATGAGTGATTGCTTCAAAGCCAAGCCACTCGCCGGGTGTTAAGTTTGGCTCTTGTACAAATTCTAAATACCACGACATGCTACTTGCAGGAGCGGGTTGTTTAAACATTTGTAAAAGTGTTGGCGGCCATGCATCTGTCAATGCAATAACATGAGCCTCTGTAATTTGCTCTGGGGTGTGCTTAAAGCGCATCCAGCCACCTAAGTGAGAGGTTTCTGCACTACTAAATGGCATACCCCCTTGCTGTGGGCATAAATCAACATGCTGAAAAAATTCAGGCATCTGACCTTTTATAAAAGGTAATGTATGGCGCTCATCTACTGGCTTTAAACCCAAAGATTTTGAAACAGGCACATTAATACCCGACTCTCTACTTTTAGCAAAACACGCTTGTACAATTACGCACACTTGTTCATTTTGAATCGCTTTGGCGAGTACCTGTGTACTGCTTTTACCTTGGCGCAGTATTTCAATTGATAAAGAAAAAGGAGTATCGGCAAGTAATGGTCCTACAAAATTAGTACTGAGTGAAAGTAAGCGACGATCATCCGTTACCTTACCTCTGATTGCTTGATACAACAGTGCGGCTGAAAGCCCACCAAAAGCAGTTCTGCCTTGGCACCAGTTTTCTGGAAATTGCATTGTACTATTTAATTGTTCTGTATTTTCGGCTTGACCAATTTTTTCCGCTTGTTGAAGTAGTTGCTCAAAATGCATGAAGATGTCCTTTTGTAGTGCTATTTAATAAATTTATAACACAATCAAACTAGTCAGACCAGTAATTAAAAGCGTCCCTGGCGGTGTAAAAATCACCATTCCTTACAATTATTAGGGTTATTTTGTAAATAAATCACAAAAAATGAATTTTTTTTCATTTTTACAGTTGAAATAAGTTTGGAGCAACCCTATTTACTAGTCATCGAACGTTTAACGAATATTGAAGTTGGAGAGATTTCATGGGTAAAATTATTGGAATAGATTTAGGTACTACAAACTCTTGTGTTGCAGTACTTGATGGTGGCAAAGCACGTGTTATTGAAAACGCGGAAGGCGATCGCACAACCCCGTCTATTATTGCTTATACGCAGGACGGCGAAACATTAGTAGGTCAATCTGCTAAGCGTCAAGCGGTTACTAACCCGACAAACACATTATTTGCAATTAAGCGTTTAATTGGTCGTCGTTTTGAAGACGAAGAAGTACAACGCGATATCGGCATCATGCCGTTTAAAATTGTTAAAGCTGATAACGGCGATGCATGGGTAGAAGCGGGCGGCGAAAAACGCGCTGCACCACAAATTTCTGCTGAAGTACTGAAAAAAATGAAGAAAACAGCTGAAGACTTCTTAGGTGAAGAAGTAACTGAAGCCGTAATCACAGTACCTGCATACTTTAATGATTCACAACGTCAAGCTACGAAAGATGCTGGTCGTATTGCGGGTCTTGAAGTTAAACGTATTATCAATGAGCCAACGGCTGCGGCACTTGCTTACGGTATGGATAAAAACCGTGGCGAAAACGTAGTTGCAGTATATGACTTAGGTGGCGGTACTTTCGATTTATCAATCATTGAAATTGATGAAGTTGAAGGCGAGCACACTTTTGAAGTACTTGCTACAAACGGCGACACTCACTTAGGTGGTGAAGATTTCGATAACCGCGTAATCAACTACTTAGTAGCTGAATTCAAGAAAGATCAAGGCTTAGACCTTAAAAATGATCCGCTTGCAATGCAACGTGTTAAAGAAGCTGCTGAAAAAGCAAAAATTGAACTTTCATCTGCACAGTCTACAGAAGTAAACCTTCCGTATGTAACTGCTGATGCATCTGGTCCTAAGCACATGAACGTGAAACTAACACGTGCTAAGCTTGAGTCACTAGTTGAAGATTTAGTAACTAAAACAATTGAGCCACTTAAACGTGCACTTGCTGATGCTGATTTATCAGTAAGCGACATCAACGACATTATTCTTGTTGGTGGTCAAACACGTATGCCTTTAGTACAAAAAATCGTTGCAGAGTTCTTCGGTAAAGAACCTCGTAAAGATGTTAACCCTGATGAAGCAGTAGCCGTAGGCGCAGCGATTCAAGGTGGTGTACTTGCTGGTGACGTTAAAGATGTACTATTACTAGACGTTTCTCCATTATCTCTAGGTATTGAGACAATGGGTTCAGTAATGACTGCACTGATTGAGAAAAACACAACGATTCCTACTAAGAAATCGCAAACGTTCTCAACAGCTGAAGATAATCAATCTGCTGTAACAATCCATGTACTTCAAGGTGAGCGTAAACGTTCAAGCGACAATAAATCTCTAGGTCAATTTAACCTAGAAGGTATTCGTCCAGCACAACGTGGTACACCGCAAATCGAAGTAACATTTGATGTTGATGCCGATGGTATCTTACATGTATCTGCTAAAGATAAAGATACAGGTAAAGAGCAAAAAATTACGATTCAAGCATCTTCAGGCTTAAGCGATGACGAAATTGAAGCGATGGTTCGTGATGCAGAAGCACATGCTGAAGACGATAAAAAGTTTGAAGAGCTTGTAGCTGCTCGTAACCAAGCTGACGCTTTAGTTCACGGTACACGTAAGCAAGTTGAAGAAGCTGGCGATGCATTACCAAACGAAGACAAAGAAGCAATTGAAGCTGCTGTTGTAGATTTAGAAGCTGCAATTAAGAGCGACAATAAAGAAGAGATTGAAGCTAAAACTCAAGCTCTTGCTGAAAAGTCTCAAAAACTAATGGAAATTGCTCAAGCGAAAGCACAGCAAGGTTCAGCAGACGCTGGCGAACAACAGTCAACTAAGCAAGACGACGACGTTGTTGATGCAGAGTTCGAAGAAGTGAAAGACGACAAGTAATTGTTGCTACCGCTTCTCGCTAGCCAAAAACACTTAACTCAGTTAGGTGTTTAGGTTAGGATGAACAATTGAGGCGCGCGAGCAATAGCTTGTCGCGCCTTTTGCATGTATTCAAGGTTTAAAAATTCAATGATAAATCGATGCGATTTATCGATTTATCCTGCAGCTTACGCTGTAAACAGAAAAGAGTAGTGTGATAGATATGTCAAAACGCGATTATTACGAAGTCCTCGGCGTAAGCAAAGATGCGAGTGAGCGAGACATAAAAAAAGCGTATAAACGCTTAGCGATGAAATATCATCCAGATCGTACCGCAGGCGATAAAGATCTCGAAATAAAATTTAAAGAAGTTAAAGAAGCGTACGAAATACTAACCGACGATCAAAAACGTCAAATGTATGACCAACATGGTCACGCAGCCTTTGAACAAGGTGGTGGCGGTGGTCACGGTGGTTTTGGTGGCGGACATGGCGACTTTGGTGATGTATTTGGCGACGTATTTGGTGATATTTTTGGTGGCGGCGGTGGTCGACGTCAATCTCGTCAACAACGTGGATCTGATTTACGTTATAACATGGACTTAAGCTTAGAAGAAGCTGTTCGTGGTAAAGAAGTTGAAATTAAAGTACCTACATGGGTTGGTTGTGAGCCATGTGATGGCAGTGGTGCTAAAGCGGGTTCTAAACCTAAAACATGTACTACATGTCATGGTGCTGGCCAAGTGCAAATGCGCCAAGGTTTCTTTGCTGTTCAGCAAACGTGTCCAACGTGTCAGGGACAAGGTCAAATTATTTCAGATCCTTGTAACAGCTGTCATGGACAAGGCCGCGTAGAAAAAACTAAAACGCTTTCAGTTAAAATTCCAGCTGGCGTTGATACAGGTGACCGTATCCGCTTAACGGGTGAAGGCGAAGCCGGAATGCATGGCGCGCCATCGGGCGATTTGTATGTGCAAGTGTCGGTTCGTGAACATGAAATATTTGTACGTGAAGCGAATAATTTATATTGTGAAGTGCCAATTAGCTTTACTACAGCAGGCCTTGGTGGCGAAATTCAGGTGCCAACACTTGATGGTCGTGCAAAACTTAAAATACCGTCTGAAACTCAAACGGGCAAAATGTTCCGTATGCGTGGCAAAGGTGTTAAGTCTGTACGCAGTGGTGCCCAAGGCGATCTAATTTGTAAAGTGGTAATCGAAACGCCAGTTAATCTTAACGAGCGTCAACGTGAACTACTTCAAGAGTTAGATGAAAGCATGGGCACAGATAGCTCTAAAAACCGTCCTAAAGAGCAAGGCTTTTTTGACGGTGTTAAAAAGTTTTTTGATGATTTAACTAAATAAATTTAAATTATTATGAACAAAAAAACGACGCTTTTAGCGTCGTTTTTTTTGCTTTAAACTTAATTTTTGTTACTGTGAATAAAAAAGATGAAACAGCATGACACCAGCAATAGATCTGCTTAAAAAGCAAAAAAAAACCTTTGAAGTACTCAGTTATGAGCACGATAAGAATAATAGTCATTACGGGCTTGAAGCCGTTGAAAAGTTAAATTTAGACAGTGCACAAGTATTTAAAACCTTAGTACTTGAAACACATGAAGGGCATCTGATTGTTGCTGTAACGCCTGTATCTCAACAAGTTAATTTAAAACAGTTAGCTAAACTATGTGGTGCTAAAAAAGTAATTATGGCTGCCCCACAAAAAGTACAAGTTAGTACCGGTTATATTTTAGGAGGGGTGAGTCCGCTTGGACAAAAAAAACGTCTAGCTACGTTTATTCATAGCAGTGCTTCTCTCTTTGACACTATTTATGTGAGCGCCGGAAAAAGAGGCTTAGAAATAGCACTCTCGCCAACTGATTTAGCCTTATTGACCAATGCAAAATTTGGCGATTTATAAATTTTATTTTTATAATTACCTTCTATACCAAAAATTAATTTAAGTTAGGCCATTTGCTCAATCCCCTATTTATAACTACATTGGGAGTATCTTTATACCGTTAATATTTAATACCAAACGGTATTACACTTTTTGTATATGGCTGTTTGTATGAACCTTTTAGATGTTGATTATTTTGCGATACTAGTGGCTGCACTGTCTTCTTTTATGCTTGGTGGTATATGGTATTCAAAAGCTCTCTTTAAAAATGCATGGCTAGAAAGTATTGGCTTAACTGATCTGGATTTACAATCGGCTAACCCTAAGTTGATATTTGGTGGCAGTTTTTTTTTAGTTTTTATAGCGGCTTTAATGCTATCTCTTTTTTTAGGTAAGGATGCAAGCGTAGGTGAAAGTATAGGAACCGGCTTTGTGATCGGCTTTTTTTGGATCAGTAGTTCATTTGGATTGAGTTATATATTTGAGCAACGCCCTCTAAAGCTTTTTTTAATTAACGGGGGGTACCATATTTTACAGTTTTCGTTAATGGGGCTCATTTTAGGAATATGGCCGTAAGATTTAAATAATCAGCAAATCCAAATTTGATCCTTATCTACGAGTAGAGTAGTTTTATATAATCCCATTTATACAATTTGGTAAAGAAACTAATGAAAATATTAGTTGTTGATGATATGCCACTCATGCGACACGTATTAATTAATATGCTTAGAAAACTAGAGTATAGCAATATCGTTGAAGCAACTGATGGATTGCAAGCTTTGGTATTTCTGCGCAACCAGCATTTCGATTTGGTTATTACTGACCTTCATATGCCAAAAATGGATGGCGTTAGTTTACTTACTAACATTCGAAAAGATAAAGAACTCGCTGATATTCCCGTTTTAATGGTTACTTGTGAAGACAGTACAGATAAAGTTAAGCAAGTTATTGCAGCTAAGGTATCAGGGTTTATAGTCAAACCTTTTAATATGAATGTATTGTCATCTCAGTTAAACCGCTTCTTTTTTAAAGATTAGAATGTGTTTATTTTATAAGGGCTATATTTTAATGGGCCTTTATAGATTAAGTCTGCCGTATCTAAATTCTAAGTCAGAGGTGGTAACCTTTACCCATCTAAACTGATATAATTGCTAATTACTCTTTATATAATACCGCAGGACGTAATGGCAAAACCCAACAAAAAAGGCCCTACTAAAACGGTTGATATTTTTTGCTCTGCTTGTAAAGCCTCTTTATTTAAATATCGAAAAGGGGGGAAAGGAGCATTAGTTAAGTGCTTTAAAGAGCGTATTAGCCAAGACTTTACAACAGAGGCTTGTATTTGCCCTAACTGTAGCCGGCCATTTGCCCGAGAAGCGATTATTCGCGGTGCGCCTGCCTATAAAATAATTGGCGGCAAAGTAACCTTTAAATAAGGTATATGAAGTAATACTAAACCGCAATAATACTTAATTAAGCGAATAAGTATAAAGCCTTGTGCATGCGGACATATGGCCTTGTTAGAATTTACCATATTGATAGAATCGCCCGGTTTGCTGTTTCAATGAATGAAAAAATACCCTCCCCATGGATCGGGCCAGTTTATTGGGTTATTTAAAAATGGATAAAGGATAGTTTCGTGATAGCACTCTTATTTGACATCATAGGCATGACAGGTACTTTTTTAGTAGTTGGTTCATTTTTTTTACTGCAGCTAGGTAAAACATCTCCAGCTAGCTTAACGTATAATATGATGAATTTAACAGGGGCAATTTTACTGTTAATTAGCCTTTGTTATAACTTTAATTTAGCGAGCTTTGTAATCGAGATATTTTGGATTGCAGCGTCGTTAATTGGCTTATATAAATATGTTAAAAATAGATCAACATTAGCTACAAATTAATTGTTTTTTAATTTAATGCTAAACAGATCGCTGTAAACATAGTTGTTTACGGCGATTTTTGTTTTTAAACACTTTAAAACTGTTGTTAACAAAAAGTTTATATCTCTGCTAGAGATTAGCCGTTACACTAGCGCCCTAAAATTTTCTTGGCTATTTTTTGCGAGTTCTTCATGTTTTCTTTTTCTAAAAAAATCATTACTGTTTGTGTGTTACTCGTACTTATATTAGTTGTTACGTTTTGGCTTGGTCGTTCTCATGATGTTGAGCAAGCAACCTACCAGGCTGAGCGCCAAGTTACGCAATTAAATAACTATATTGATACTGAGCTTGCTCGTTTTTCTGCTATTCCCCAGTTACTTACCTATAACTCGTTAATGATAGACTTTGTAGATGCGCAGCCACAGCACTATAACGCTATTAATAACTACCTTGCTGATATTCAACAAGCCAGTGGTGCCTCAGATATTTTTGTTCTAAATACTCAAGGCGAAGTTATTGCCAGTAGTAATTGGCAAGCAGATTATACTTTTTTAGGTAGCAACTTTGCGTTTAGACCTTATTTCAAACGTGCATTTGCAGGCGAAAAAGTAGCGTACTTTGCATTAGGCATGCGCTCTAAAGAGCGTGGTATTTACTTTTCACAAGCAGTATATCGCGACAATAAAGCCATTGGTGTTGTTGTGTTAAAAGTGAATGTAAGTAAATTTGAGGATGACAGAGAGCTTCTAAATACTTCAAAGGGTAGTCACTTTTTTTTGCAGCTTGCAGATGAGGTAATTGCAATGTCAGATATGCAAATGTGGCGATTAAACAGCTTCACTGAGCTTGATATAACGATGCGCAGAGATATTAAATCTCGTCGGGCTTATTTAGATCATCAGCCTTTGTATATAAAGCAGTTTCAATTTTCTAATGAAGGTATTAAACATTTAAAAATAGATAAAAAACTTTACGTAATGTCGCAAAGACCTTTACGATATTTTAATGCCACAATGAACGTACTCGTTGATATAACAAAAGTTAATTCAGCTCAACTGCCTCGCTTATTTTGGGTATTTATTATCTGTAGCTTAGTTATTATTATTAGTTATATTTTATTAACTCGGTTTGCGGGTTATAAAAAGCTGGTGTACTCCAGACATAGCCTTGAACTTGAAGTCCTTGAGCGCACTCAGGCTTTGGAAAAAGTACAAACGGCTTTAGTGCAGTCTGCAAAGCTTGCGACAATAGGACAGCTAAGTGCAGGAATTAACCACGAAATAAACCAGCCGCTCAGTGCTATTAATACTTATTTAGCTTCGGCAAAGCGTTTATTAGCTAAAGGAAATACTTCAGCACTTGGTGAAAGCTTAGTAGTGATTGAGGGATTAGTTAATCGAGTGCACCAAATTGTAGGTCAGTTAAAGCATTTTAGTAAACCTTCCAAAATGCAGCTCAGACCTTACCCTCTTGCAGGGCTTGTTAATAACGCATTAATGATTTCTAGCGCGCAGTTAAAGCAAGATAACGTACAAGTAGAGCCACCTCAATTTGATGAAACAGTCGTTGTGTGGGTCGATTCGCTTAAATTTGAACAAGTACTCGTTAATTTAATTACTAATGCTAGCCAAGCTATGAATGGCGCAATTATTCGTAACTTAAGTTTTCAGCTGGAGTGTTTTGAAGAGCGCGTAAAACTGTCGATTTTAGATACTGGCTCTGGTATTGAGCAACATGCATTTGGTAATTTATTTGAACCTTTTTATAGTACTAAATCAAGTAAAGGTTTAGGCCTTGGTTTATCTATATCAAAACAAATAATAGATTCGTTTAATGGTTGTTTGAGCGCGCACAATCGAGTTGAAGGCGGGGCTGAATTTATAATTAGCCTCTCTAACAGGCAGGAAAATAAAGATGATTGACAGCTCTCCATGTAATCACATAATAGTCATTGATGATGAAGCAATGATCAGAGACTCTTTAAAGCAATTGCTCACTCTCGAAGGATACACCGTTGATTGCTTTAATGACGCAAGTACCGCTCTTAGCAAACTCAATAGGCGCTTTGCTGGAGTTGTGCTGAGCGATATAAATATGCCGAACATGGATGGCTTAACGCTTTTAGAGCAAATAACGGCTTTTGATAGTGAGCTCCCTGTAATATTTTTAACTGGTTACGCTGATGTATCGATAGCAGTTAAAGCGATGCAATTAGGTGCGTATGATTTATTTGAAAAACCAGTTAACGAACATCTTCTTGATTGCATAGCACGAGCGTGCGACAAACGAAGCCTTGTTATGGAGAACCGCGCATTAAAAGTGGCTGTACAGAAAACCTCAGCCCCAGGTGTACGCATACTAGGTGACACACCTAAAATGCAACACATGATGCACTTATTAAACACAATTATAGATACCCCAACCGATGTAATGATTGAAGGTGAAACTGGCACAGGTAAAGAACTTGTAGCGCGGTATCTACATGATCAGAGTAATCGCTCTAGCTGTAATTTTGTTGCTATTAATTGTGGCGCAGTACCAGAGCAGTTAATAGAAAGCGAATTGTTTGGTGCAGCAAGTGGTGCATATACAGGGGCTACTCAAAGTCGAAAAGGTAAGTTTGAATATGCACAAGGTGGTACGGTCTTTTTAGATGAAATAGAAAGCACTCCAATGGCACTGCAAGTTAAGTTATTACGCGTATTAGAAGAGCGAAAAGTAACACCTGTAGGCGATAACAAAGCAATTGATTTAAACATCAGAATTGTTGCAGCTACAAAAGTAGACTTACTTGCGTTAGTTGAAAAGGGTGATTTTAGAGCTGATTTATATTACAGACTTAGTTTGGTTAACGTTAATATTCCGCCATTACGAGAGCGAAAAGCTGACATATTACTTTTGTTTAAACACTTTAGCTCTATTGCTGCAACTCGCTATCATAAGCCGCCGGCGGCAGTAAATTACGAAATACAACAGCGGTTAGTTGCCTATGACTGGCCGGGCAATGTGAGAGAGCTAAGAAATCAAGCAGAGCGAGCTGTATTACTTGGTGCCGAACTTGCCTTTGCTGAAGTTAAAACACAACAATTAGGTGGCTTATCTCCCGATTTAAGCTTATCTGAAAAAGTCTCTTTTTATGAGCAGTCACTTATTGAGTACGCGCTTGAGCAAAACCACGGCAGTATTAAAAACACCATGGAAACACTGCAAATTGCTCGTAAAACACTTTACGATAAAATGAGTAAATACAATCTTAATAGAGATATGTTTACTGACTAAATGTGTGGGTTTGGTGACAAGACCCACTTTCTTATGTGTGGTAATTCACACGCTTTTATTTAAATTAAACGACTTATTTTAGTAAGCTATTGAAATAGATTGCTTTTATACACTTGGCAGTAAAGTTGCCTTATTAGCGCTACAACAAGTAGATTCTAATAATTAGGGCACACGATGACAAAAACTACACACACCTGTATTTTATTTCTATCCTATGGTTGCTTAGCTACATTTTCACACACATCTTTTGCTGCAGAGTACGCTGTATACGGTAAAGCCGAAGTACAAATTGCCAGTACTGATACGGGCATAATGCGTTATGCCGAAGAGGGTACTCAAATTGAAGCGCCATACTCGCGTATTGGTATTAAGGGCGATCATAAACTTAACGAATATTTAAGTGCTGTTTTTAAATATGAGGTACAAGTTAAAGGTTTTGAAGAAGATGATACGCAAGAGCCTTTTACTGCACGTAATACTTACTTAGGTTTAAAAGGTGCTTTTGGTGAAGTTGTTGTAGGTCGTAACGACACTCGCTTTAAATACTCTGAAGGTAAACTCGATAACTTTAACGAAACTCAAGCCGATATGGCACAGGTTATTGCAGGCCAAGACCGCCTCGGTGATACTATAACTTACACCTCAAACTATTGGCATAATACGCAGTTTTCGTTTACTTATGCGCCAAAAGATGACAATAAAGACGATAAAGCAGGCTTTGCTGCTACGCTTATTTATGGTGATCGTAATTTAAATAATACGCCATATTACTTATCGTTAAGCCATGTTGATTCACTTAATAATATTACTGCAAGCAGAATTGCCGGTGTTTATAAGTTCGAACAATTACAACTTGGTGCGTTATACCAACATTCAGAATCAGTAGATGGCACAAAGTCGGGCAATGGTTACGTATTAAGTGCCAGTTATACACTTGATAAGTGGGTGCCAAAAATTCAATTTGCTAAAGATGACTCAACTCTTCGTCAAGCATCTGAGGCAACGCAATGGAGCACAGGCCTTGATTATGTATTTGATAAGCAAACTACAGCTTATCTTTTATATACCGATCTTAATTTAGAAGAACAAGACGACAGCAGTGTTGCGCTTGGTCTTAAATACAAGTTTTAGAGGCTAGCCATGACAGATAATATATTGACGCAAGAACCAGATAAGAACAGACATTTTCAATGGCTTTTTTTAGTACTGGGCCCTTTAGTAATGCTATTAACATGTTTACTTGATCCGCCAACAGGAATGTCGGTTGCGGCATTTAAAACCGCAGGTTTAGCGTTTTGGATGGCATCGTGGTGGGTAAGTGAAGTTGTACCAATTCCGGCAACTGCATTGCTACCACTGGTAATATCACCACTGGCTGACATAGCAGCAATAAAAAGTGTGGCTGCGCCATATGCACACCCGTTAATCTTTTTATTTTTAGGCGGATTTTTAATCTCAATTGCTATGGAGCGTTGGGGTTTACATAAACGTATTGCATTAAGCACCATGTTATATGCGGGTAAAAAACCAAGTTTACAAATTTTAGCTATGATGCTTGTTACTGCATTTTTATCTATGTGGATGTCTAATACTGCGACAGCCGTAATGATGTTGCCTATTGCACTTTCAATTACCAATTTGGTTAAGCAATCAGACCCAAGTAATGAAGGGTTTGGCAAAGCATTGCTACTATCAATTGCTTATGGTGCAAGCATTGGTGGTATTGCTACTTTAATTGGTACACCGCCTAATGCATTAATGGCTGCATACCTATCTGACAGTTACCAAATTGAAATAGGCTTTGCTCAGTGGATGATTGTAGGCGTACCACTGTCTTTAAGTATGCTTATTATTAGTTGGGTTTGGCTTACCAAATTTGCGTATAAAGTAGATGCTAATGTTAAAAACGATCAAAAAATTGATACCAAAGCGGTATTTTCTGAACAGTTAAAAAAGCTTGGAATAATGCAACGCGCAGAAAAAGGCGTATTGTTTGTATTTGTGCTTGCTGCACTTTGCTGGATATTTAGACCTTTATTGGGTGATATAACAGGTCTTAAAATTTCAGATACTACAATTGCAATTGCTGCTGCATTACTGCTGTTTGTAATGCCTGCTAATAAAGGCAGTGATGAGCGTATTCTTGATTGGCAAAACGCCTCACAAGTGCCTTGGGGCGTATTGCTATTGTTTGGGGGCGGACTTACGCTTGCATCTCAAATTAAATCGTCAGGTCTTGCCGAGTTTATTGCTCACATGATTGAAGGCGCAAGTGCGATTCCTCTTGTTATGAGCGTACTTGTTGTGGTTGCTTTAATTACATTTTTAACTGAAATTACAAGCAATACAGCAACCGCTGCAGGTTTCTTACCGTTATTAGGTCCTGTTGCTGAATCGATAACAGGTTCACCCCTTGTATGGGTTATTCCTGCTGCTATTGCGTGTAGTTGCGCATTTATGATGCCTGTAGCAACACCACCAAACGCTATTGTGTTTGGCTCAGGGCAAATTCAAATGCGCGACATGATAAGAGCCGGCTTTGTGCTAAATATTGTGGCTATTGTATTAATTACGCTGGTAACAATGACGATTGCAGCGCAAGTATTTGGCTTTTAAAGCTGTACTAAATTAGTTCCAACCAGTAGCTTTGTTTATATTTACAGTTTTAAACAAAGCTACTCTTTATACTTATTTATATTGCTCAAGAAGCTCTTTTTTAGATAATTAGTGTTATTGCTCGAAAAACAGAACAAGGTTATAGTCTGCGGTAACTTTAAAAATTGAGTAATCTATTTTGAGCACCGACACATCACAGGCAATGCCTTTAATTCCCCTATTTGATGAATTGCAAAAAAGCTTTCTCGAAACACCTTACTTGCCAATTGATAAACGTCTCGTTTTATTAAAAAAACTCCGTGTACGTATTGTTGAACTTGAGCAAGAGCTAGTGGATGCTGCTTCAAAAGACTTTGGTTACAGAACCGCTTTCGATACTCTACTTGGCGATATATTGCCTACGGTTCAAACACTCGCGCACATTATCAAAAAGCTACCAAAATGGGCAAAGCCAAGTAATCGCTCTGTAGGTTTAAGTTTGTGGCCTTCAAAAGTAAGTGTTAATTACCAACCTAAAGGTGTGGTTGGTATTATTGCACCGTGGAATTACCCGATTCAGTTAGCGTTAGTACCTGTGCTTACCGCCATAGCTGCTGGTAATAGAGTTATGCTCAAATTAAGCGAGTTTACACCTCACACAAACGTCGTTATCGAAAAAATATTTAAAGACGACATGCAAACGCATTGCAAAATAATACAAGGCGGTAGCGACGTAGCCGCGCAGTTTTCATCACTGCCATTTGCTCATTTATTATTTACGGGGTCATCGGCCGTTGGTAAATTAGTAATGGCTTCAGCGAGTCGTAATTTAACACCAGTAACGCTCGAACTCGGTGGTAAATCGCCAGTTATTATTACGCAAAATGCCGATATTAAAAAAGCGGCACAAGCTTTACTGTTTGGAAAAATGGCCAACGCAGGGCAAATATGCGTTGCTCCCGACTACGTATTTGTACCCAAAGAGCTTGAGCATCAGTTGGTTCAGCAATTATGCGAGCTTTATAAAAAGCACTTTAAAGACGGTGTTGAAGGTAAAAACTTAACCTCTATTATTAGCGATGCACACTATAAACGTTTAGCAACCTACTTAGAGCAAGCCCAAGAGCTTGGCGCAAACATTATTAAGCCACTTGAGCAAAACCAGCAAGATGAGCAAAAACATCGTATGGGGCTGCACTTAGTGACTCAAGTTACTGACGAAATGCAGCTTATGCAAGATGAGTTATTTGGCCCAATACTACCAATAATGAGTTATGACACGCTCGACAGCGCAATTGACTATATTAAAGCCCATCACCACCCGTTAGCGCTTTATATTTTAGGGCAAGATAAGCACGCTCAAGAATACATTATGAAGCAAACAATCAGTGGCACTGTAGCGATAAACGATACGTTAGTGCAAGTAACTGCTGACGATGCCCCTTTTGGTGGTGTAGGGCATTCAGGAATGGGGCATTATCATGGCATAGAAGGGTTTTTAACGTTTAGCCATGCTAAAAACACGTTAGTATCGGGCTCGTTTAATCCTCGTATTGTTATGCTGCTAAAACAAAGCAAACTTCTTATTAAGCTACTAAAGTGGCTTTACATAAAATAAGAGTATGTTGATTTTGTAAAGTTGAATAGATTTTGAACTTGCTAAATCAAGATATTAAAAAGGCTGAATTACGTTATGTAATTCAGCCTTTTTTAGATTAGTTTCAAACTAAGGTCTTAAACTCTTAAACTCTTAAACTTTAAAATAAGCGACCTTCGCCAGCATAAGTACCCACTTGTATTTTTGCATAAATGGCATCGGCTTTTTCTTTAGCTTCTTCAATTTCTTTAGGCAGCATTTTACGCTCATCAAGTTTGCGGCTATGACTCGCTTGCATATTGCCGTTGTACTCAGCGATAGTATTCCAAATGTATGACTTTTCTAAATCTTTTGGCATACCTAGCCCTTCAAAATACATGAGGGCTAAATTGAATTGTGCTAAAGAGTAATTGTTTGCAGCTGCTTTTTCGTACCAGTTGCGTGCCGCTTCATAATCTCGCGTAACGCCCACGCCATTGGAATACATTACACCTAAATTAAACTGAGCCGCAGGCAGGTTTTTATTGGCTGCTTTTTCAAATAAGGTAACAGCCATTTGGTGATCAAGCTTTACGCCTTTACCTTCGTCGTATAAAACAGCTAACGCAAACATTGAATCCGGATGGTTCTTTTTAACGCCTTGTTGATAAAGCGCAGCTGCCTTGCGGTAATCGCGTGTTACACCGTATCCACCTTCGTATAATTTAGCTAGTTCGTAAATTCCTGGTGCAAAACCTTTATCGGCAAGGTATTGAAATTCTTTTAGGGCGACTGCAAATTCACCTTCGTTAGCTGCTCTTATGCCATCTTCTAATGTTGCATGAGCGAAAGGGCTGGCAAGTAAAACGCCAGCAAGAACGAGTGCTTTCAAATTAAACTGTGACATATTAATGTCTCCAATTAGTAATAGTTACGATAGGTTTTAGGGCCAGTATATCTTGCCGCGATTAAATAGCGCCTAAATAGAACAAGTTTTAATCCCGAAAGGTAAACAGACTTTAGTTAAATGCTAAATTATTAAATTTTTGCACTATTTACGCATTTTAAACGTTTAATACTCAATGCATTTAAGTAGAGACTAAATCGGTTATTATAAATAGATGCAAAAAAGGGTGTCTACTGTTATGTTTTACGCCAGCTTTAGCGCAAACGCAAGGCGATACCTTATCAGATCGTGCGTATAAAATGTAAATAACAGCGCGGTGGACTTTTAAGGTAAGTAAACGAGTTTAAGAAGTGTAAGATACAGATTTTATAGAAAATTTAAAGAAATAAAAAAAGCCCGTTAGGGCTTTTTTGAATCATATTAACCGTCACTAATATGAGCAATGTAGCAAGTAAATGTGATATTTGATGTTATTACTTGGGTCGAGTAAGTAATAACACGAAGCGGCACGCTCTTCTTTTAATGTGTCAGCATCCTTGCTGAATATTCTTCCGTAGGCACTGAGGTCGTTACACTGTGTTTGTGCGAACGATTATCAGTTAGATCTAAATACAAGTCAATACTTAAATGATAATTATTATCAAATGAGTTTTGAGCTTTGCCACAATCTAAATAATAGAGAAGGTTATGCTTAATAATTTCAAAGCAAAAAAACTAAAACAGATATGCCTTGCTGTAAGTATGTTGTTTTTATGTAGTTGTTCGGCATCTTTTACTTACAATAATTTGAGTTGGCTTTCATCGTTTTGGGTTGACGATTATGTTGATTTAAATAAAAAGCAAAATACACAGCTAAAAAACATAATTACAACAACACAAAATTGGCACCGAACTACCCAGTTACCCGCCTACAGACAAGACATACAAAATATAAAAGTATTGTTTAACCAAACATTGGAGGCTAAACAATTAAAAACACAGGTTGTGCTTGCAAAACAACATTGGCAGAACCTACTTGGGTATGCAAAACTGCCTTTAGCTGAGCTTGGAGCAACCTTATCAAGTGAGCAAAGAGGTGAGCTTTTAGACAATATCCAAATAAAAATTAACGACGAACGCGAAGAGTTTAACGAACAAACCCCGCTTGAGCGAAAAAGTGAGCGTTTGGAAGAGCAATTTGAATACTACGAGCAGTGGATAGGCAAGCTTAATAAACAACAAAAAGCGCTGATTAAATCTACTAATGAGCAACATCAAGATGCAGGAGCTCTGTGGTTAGAGTACAAGCAAAACCGTTTGAATGCAGCCAAACAGGTATTCAAAAATGCTGAAATTACAAAAAAAGAATTTATAAATCAGTTAAGTACGGTTATTGAAGAGCGCGAACTTTATATGAGCGACGCACTATTGAAAAGCAATGAAGCAAACTTAAATTTATATATAAATTTACTCTACGAATTAAACCTAACTCTAAATGATAAACAACGCCAAAGCGTTAATGATCAATTTGATGAGTTAATTGAGACCTTAAACGATATAATAGAAAACTAAATTGTGCGTGAATTATTAAGTTTTAAATTAGCTGTTTAGGCTGGTTTGTTTTTAAACGCAAAAAATGCTTTTTAAAGGGCAATATATGGTTACAGATTTGAAAAGTATCTTAAACACTTGGTATCTCAATAGGGACAACCAAGAATGGGTTTTAGCTACTTTGTACAAAATTGAAGGCTCTAGCTACAGAAAACTAGGGGCTATGATGCTTATTTCTTGCCTAGGCGAGCGCTTGGGCATGCTTTCAGGAGGCTGTTTAGAAGCTGACATACAGCGCCACGCTAAACAAGTAATGAGTACTTTAACCAGTAAAACCATTAGTTATGATGCCACCGATGAAGACGATTTAACATTTCAACTTGGCATTGGTTGTGGGGGCATAGTACATATTTTACTGCAGCCCATTCACAAAGCTAATGACTATTTACAGTTAGAGCTTGTATCTAAAGCACTTAATGAGAATAAACCAGGGCGATACCTTCAACAAGTAAGCCCCATTTTGCCAGCCGGCAGTGGTGTATTTACGCAAAATGATGAGTTACATGGTTTATCAATGAACCGCAAAGCGCAGTTGGTAGAATTACAAGGCGCTACGTGCTTGCAAACTTCTATTTATCCGCCTCCTCATTTATTAATAGTAGGTGGTGGCGCTGATGCAGTTCCGGTTTATACATTTGCCAAACAACTTGGTTGGAGTGTAACTGTATGGGATACACGTGCTGCCAATGCAAAAAGGCAATATTTTAAAAATGCAGATGCTATTTTGCGCTTCACACCGAGTGAGTTAAAAGAATATTGCATAACTAATAAAGTAGATGCTGCTATTTTAATGGCTCACAGCGTTGAGCTCGACGCGAGTACGTTGGCTCAATTTAAAGATGTTCCGTTTAAATACATAGGGTTATTGGGTCCTAAGCACAGACGTGAACAAGTTTTAGAGCACGCAAATACGCGTGTTTCACAAATTAAGGCTCCTGTTTTTGGGCCTGTCGGTTTAAATTTAGGCGGCGACTCGCCAGAGAGTATTGCACTATCGCTGATCAGTGAAATACATGCAGTGCTGTGTGACAAAAACGCCCAATCGCTAAGCCATTGGGGGCAAGAGGCGTGCTAATTGCAAAAGTTGTTTTAGCCGCAGGTCAATCATCTCGCTTTAACGGCTGTAAATTAACGGCTGATATCGGGTTTGGCAAAACAATGATTGAGCATGCAGTAAATACACTTCAAGAACTTGATGACACACCTGTATATGTAGTTACCGGGGCATGGCATAAAGAAGTATCACAAGCACTGGCAGGTTATAAAAACATAGAGCTCATTGAGAACAAGCAATGGAGCCAAGGTTTAGGTAATTCAATCGCGATAGCTTCTCAAACAGTGTTTAAAAATAAGTCCTTTGATGGGATTTTATTTATGCTCGCGGATCAGGTTGAGCTAAAAGTAGCGCACTTAAGTGAGCTAGTTACTGGTTTTACACGTAATCCATCGCGCTGGTGCGCAAACTATGGCGAGCGTTTAGGTGTACCCGCTATATTCCCAGCGGTTGATTTATCTCAGCTTGCAAGCTTAACTTCAGATAGAGGTGCACAGCAATTACTGCGCTCCAGCAGTGAAGTAGTCAATACAATTAGTTTACGTAGTGCGAGTTTAGACATAGATACTCAAAAGCAGCTAAGTAATTTTATAGCTAAAAATGAGTGAAAAAGTATTAGTAGGGCAAAATAAGTTTTAGCTGCGCTAACGCTTTAGTGCAGTGGTTATGGTATTTAGCTGTTAATGTAGCTGATGCGGTAACTATATGTGTTATGGATTAGTAGTTACAACAATCTTAACTGTTATAACCCGTGTTTAAATTAAATAATTTAAACACGGGTTATAAAGCTTAATCAAGGGGCAAGCTATGGTGACGTTTACAATTAATGGCAAGGTGGTTGAATCACACGCAAGTGAAGATACACCATTGTTATGGGTTATTCGTGATGAAATTGGATTAAAAGGTACGAAGTTTGGTTGCGGTATTGCAATGTGTGGTGCGTGTACGGTGCATTTAGATGGGCAAGCAACTCGCTCATGTGTTTTACCAATTGGCGCAATTGCAGGAAAAAACATTACCACAATTGAAGGGCTTAATAACGAACACCCACTTCAAAAAGCATGGGTTGAAGAGCAAGTACCACAGTGCGGTTACTGCCAATCGGGGCAAATAATGCAAGCTGCTACATTACTGGCAGCTAATCCAAGTCCTTCAGATGAAGAAATAGTAAGCCATATGAATGGTAACTACTGTCGCTGTATGGCTTATAAACGTATTAAAACTGCTATTCAACGCGCTGCAGATGAGTCACAAAGTGTAGTAAATATATTTGATCCAAATGCACAAGACGCTTAACTGGAGCCGATAATGAAAAAATTATTTCAAAAAAATAGCGAAACCGTTAATTTAAATCGTCGCTCGTTTATGATTGGCACTGTTAGCGCAGGCTTAGTCATGGCGTTTGCCCCTGCGTTATTTTCGGGTTCGCTCAGTGCAAAAGAATCAATTGCGCAACAAGCTTTTTCACCCACTATTTGGTGGACTATGAGCACCGACGGCGCCGTAGAAGTGAGTATTGCTAAAGCTGAAATGGGTCAACATATTGGTACTGCTCTTGCGCGCATTGTGGCTGATGAGCTTGAATGTGATTGGGATAAAGTATCAATTACCTACGTAGATACCCATGAAAAATGGGGCTTTATGGTAACGGGTGGTTCGTGGTCTGTATTTCAAAGCTTCAAGCCATTATCTCAAGCCGGCGCTGCGGGTCGAATTGCATTAATAGAAGCCGGAGCTAAAATGCTTGGCGTGCCTGCAGACAAATGTCGTGCTGAAAAGGGCTATATTATTGCAGGCGAAAAATCGGTTAGTTATGCTGACATAGTTAAAAAAGGCGAGTTTAATCGTACATTTACCAGTGATGAAGTTGCAAACCTTCCACTAAAACCTGCTAATAAACGTCATTTAACTGGGCTTAAACAAGACTTTAAAGCGCTTGATATACCAGCCAAAACAAATGGTACCGCAGTATATGGGATAGATGTAGAAGTTGAAGGCATGCTGTACGCGCGACCAGTAATACCGCCAACCCGTTATGGCAGCACAGTAACAAACGTTGACGATAGTGCAGCAAAAGCTATTAAAGGTTACAAAGGCTATGAAATTTTAAATGACCCTAGTAACACAGTGCAAGGCTGGGTTGTTGTATTAGCTGATAGTTACCCAAGTGCCATTAAAGCAGTAGATGCTTTAAAGGTGAGTTACAAAAAGGGTGAGTCAGCAAATATATCTGAGGCTGATATTCAAAAAGAAGGTAAGCGATTATGCGAGCAACGAGACTCGGGTACTTTATTTGTTGATCAAGGCGATATAAAGAAAACTCAAGCAGACGCCAGTGAGTCGTTAGAATCAATGTATACCACAGCGACAGCAAGTCATTATCAGCTAGAGCCATTAAATGCGGTTGCAGAATTTAAAGACGGAAATTGGATTATTCATACAGGTAACCAGTGGCAGTCACTTACGTTACCAGCGCTTGCTAAAGCACTCGATATAGAACAAAACAAAGTAATTATTCGTCCTTATTATTTAGGTGGTGGTTTTGGTCGTCGATTATTTGGTGACTGGACTGTACCTGCAGCTCTAACTGCAAAAGCAGTAGGTAAACCAGTAAAGCTGGTATTTACACGAGCAGACGATAGTTTATTCGATCAGTCTCGTTCTGCATCTGCTGCAAAAATGACGGCGTCGTTTGATAAAAACGGTACTTTTACTGGTTTAGAGCATGCATTTGCTGCAGGTTGGCCTACTAAAGCAATGGCACCAGCGTTTTTATCACCGGGTGTTGATGGTAAAGGTAAATTTGATGCATTTTCGGCATCGGGCGCTGATCATTGGTATAGCATGAGCAGTCATCGTGCACGCGCTATTAATAACGAAGTTGCACAAAGCACCTTTACTCCAGGTTGGTTACGTTCAGTAGGGCCAGGTTGGATTGCTTGGAGCCTTGAGTCGTTTATTGATGAAATTGCCCATAAGCAAGGCAAAGATCCAGTTCAATTTAGAATTGAAATGTTAGATGGTAAAGGCAAGCAAGCAGGTAAAGCACCTGAGAGCGTTGGCGGAGCACTGCGCTTACGTAATGTGCTTAAAACGGTGTCTGACAAAGTAGCTTCTGTAAAATTAGCTAAAGATGAGGGCATTGGTTTTTCTGTAAGTTCAGGGCAAGAACGTACTATGCCAGCATGGCTTGCAACCGCAGCGCATGTTCATGTTAACCGTGATAGTGGTAAAATAACGCTCAAAAAGCTCTATGTTGTTGTAGATGCTGGCTTAATAGTTCACCCAGATGGCGCACTGGCGCAAATTGAAGGGTCGTTACTATGGGGCAGCAGCCTTGCATTGCATGAATCAAATACGTATAAAGATGGGCAAGTATCAGCGACTAACTTTAATACTTATTTACCGCTAAGAATGCAAGATGTGCCAGATATTGACATTGAATTTTTACAAAGTGATGAGTTTCCAGTTGGTTTAGGCGAACCTGGCGTGATAGGGGTCGCTCCTGCTATTGGTAATGCTGTGTTTAATGCAGTAGGCGTGCGTTTACGTGACCTACCAATGAAGCCAAGCGAACTTAAAAAAGGCTTAGAAGCGTAAAACAAAAATAACTAAAGGGGTATGCTTTATGCTGCCCCTTTAAGTTATTAAATATATTTATGTAATTATTATTTATGTATCAATAAGTAGCGTTGTTTATACCAATTTGCTTAATTAAATGATTAAGTATTATTGCAAATTGGTATTAGGTTGTTATTACGTGTTGATATTAGTTAAGGTTTATTTATGCTAATCGACCCAACAGGGCGAGAGTTTAGTTACTTACGTTTGTCTATTACTGATGTATGTAATTTTAAGTGTGTTTATTGTTTACCAGATGGTTATCAGGGCGGGCCAGACCGTGGTTTTCTCACAATTGATGAAATTAGCAACACGCTTAAAGCGTTTGCACACCATGGTATCGAAAAAGTAAGGATCACTGGCGGAGAGCCAACCCTTAGAAAAGATTTTATAGATGTTGTTCGCGCGGCAAAAGATGTCGCGGGCATAAAAAAAATTGCAATGACTACCAATGGTTTTTCTCTTCATAAGAATATTCATGACTGGGTAGATGCAGGCTTAAACGCCATTAATGTAAGCATTGATAGTTTAGATTCGCGCATGTTTAACACCATTACTGGGCATGACAAATTTACCTCAGTAATGAAAGGTATTGATACTGCGCTTGAAACGGGTATTGATTCGGTAAAAATAAACAGCGTGCTGATGAAGCAATACAACGCAAAAGAGTTTGATACATTTTTAAATTGGGTTAAACACCGCCCCGTCACCATCCGCTTTATAGAATTGATGCAAACAAACGACAACAAAGCCTTTTTTGATGCTAACCATGTTTCTGGGCAAGTTTTAAAAACTCAGCTACTACAAACGGGCTGGCAGCAAGTTGCGCGTAGTGCATCAGCAGGTCCTGCTCAAGAGTTTGCGCATCCTGATTATCAAGGCAGAATTGGTTTGATCATGCCTTACAGTAACGACTTTTGTAGTACCTGCAATCGACTAAGGGTTACAGCAAAAGGAAATCTGCACTTATGCTTGTTTTCTGAAGAGGGTATTTCGCTAAGAGAATATATGAACGACAGTTCAAACAGTGAATTAATGGCATTGTTATCTCGTTATATTAAAACTAAAAAGCCAACTCACCTTTTACACCAAGGTAATACCGGTATTACTACTAATTTATCTATGTTAGGTGGCTAGTTGTTAAAGCCACTTAGTGATACTAAAGCATCAAACGTGTTTCTAAAATACAGTACATTATCCCTAAAAGGTAAATAACTGGTTGTATCTACATGGTTTTATATCAACAAAGCTTGTTAAATTGTATTTTCACGTTAAACTTACTTTTTATTTTTATTAAGTGATTAGAATGGATATCGCGGCTCTTAATAGCACTAAATCATTAAGAAAGGACGTCCTGAGAGGGATGTGCCTTTGTTTTGGTTTTTTATCGGTAGGATTTGCGGGATTTAATTTAACCGTAAATAACTTTCCATTGCTTGGCTACATCGAAATCTGTTTTTCTATTTATTGTATATTTACTTATATTTCACTTATACGCCGCCCATTACAGTTTTGGCAATCCGTTGTAATGTGTGTACTTATAACGCTAATTGTTATTTTAGGTACATCCTTAGCATCGCCTCGTAATGGTGTATTTGTATGGTCATTTGCATTACCTATTTTGTACTACCTGTTATTAGGTAAACAATATGGTGTAATTTTCTCTGCAAATTTATTAGTTATCCAAGTGTTTATTTTAGGGAGTAAGTCTACACTTGCCCCCTTTGAAACTTTTAACTTATCCCTTAATCTACTCTGTGCTTATTTAAGTATTTGGGCGATTTCTCATGTTTTTGAAGGGAGCCGCTCACATTTTTCAAAGCGCCTTAAAAATTTAGCGTTACTTGATCCGTTAACGGGTGCAGGTAATCGCCTTTCAATGAACCACTACTTTGAAGTTGAACTACAAGATAAGTCACAGTTATATTTGTTTTTACTCGATTTAGACTTTTTTAAGCAGATAAATGATGAGCATGGCCATGGTGTCGGTGACCAAGTACTTATCGAAGTGGCCACTTTACTAAGAGTTGTGCTTGGTAGAGGGTATGTATTTAGAGTAGGCGGTGAAGAGTTTGCTTTATTTAGCTCTTTTGCAAATGAAGAGGCTGCACTTAATACCGCTGAACAAATAAGAGCACGTTTTGAAAATACCACATTTGACATTGACGGCCTTGCGATTAATGTTACAACCAGTATTGGTGTGGCAAAATTTAAAAGTACTAATTCATTGGAAAGCTTTGTAAACCAAGCAGATAAACAGTTATACAAAGCAAAACAATTTGGCCGCAATAAAGTGTATTGTAAGTTTAAAAAAGAACATGACTACGAAACGGTAGTTGCTTAAGCAGGGTTACTTAATACATTTGCTCAAAATTGGGGATCCCGTTTTCCCAAATCGGTTTATCTTTTCCTAAATGCTCGCGCACAGCATCAAAAAACAACCGGGTCCTCACTGGTAAATCTCGGTGCGGATATACGGCATACATCGCACTAAACTCCATGAGTTTTACATCGGTCAATAAAGGCACTAGCTTACCTTGTATTATTTCATCACCAATAATAAATGCAGGGGCGACAAAGTAAGTTGTACCCGATAGTGTTTTCATTAACAATGACTCGGCATCATTAGCACGAAACACACTTTTTATTTTTTGCTCGCAGCGTTCACCCTTACTATCGTAGTAATCTATGGTTTCTACTCGAATAGAATTACTGGCATAGCTTGCTGCTGGTAATTGCGCTAACTCTTCGATTGTCTTTGGCATACCGTAAGTTTCAATAAACTGCGGTGCAGCTAAAATTAATAATCGGTTACGCGCTATTTTACGTGCAATAAGTGACGAATCTTTAGGCTCACCTACACGAAAAGCCAAATCAAATCCTTCAGAGACTATATCTACTAATCTATCGTCTAAACGCAGTTCAACTTCTACTTGAGGAAAGCGTTTTTGAAAATCATTAAGTACAGGTTGTAAATAACGACGACCAATAAGTGTTGAGGAAGTGATTTTCAATACGCCACGCGGTTCTAAATGGTAGTTTTCAGCCATGCGTACGGTTTCGCCGAGCAGCTCTCTAAGCTCAGCGGCTTTTTTGATCATTTCGGCACCCGCCGCTGTGAGCGAAAATGAACGCGTGGTTCGGTTAAGTAACCTAACGCCTAACTCATCCTCTAAACGGCTAATTTGTTTAGATATAACAGAGCGATCTATGTTGCGGATTTCTGCAGCTTTAGCAAAAGAGCCTTGCTCAACCACTTCAAGTAACATTAAAAGTCGACTTGTTGTATCCATTATTACACCCTAACTAATCTATTGATGCCATTTTGGCATTAATGAATTTAAAAATCTATGGTTTTTACACACGGGTTTAATCCGTATTATGCGAGGCTAATCAACAATGGAGCGTCTTCATGAACAAACATCTAATTGCTGCTGCACTTACAGCGGCATCTTTAACACTAGCAGGTTGTGCCGATGAGAGCACAGCTCAATCAGCACCTGCACAGCAACTTCAACCAATTGATGTAGCACAGGTGCTTGTTAAGCCGGTACAAAGCTGGCACACATATACAACTCGTTTAGAGTCTCCACAAGAAGTTGCCTTAATGCCGCGTGTATCGGGAATCATCGATAGCATTGAATTTAAAGAAGGCGACGTGGTTAAAGAAGGCGATGTTTTATTTCAATTAGATGCTCGTCCATTTGCTGCTGTGGTTGCTAGTTTAAAAGCGCAAATTAACAGCGCAGAAGCCGCACTTGAACAAGCTAAAAGTGAAGACAAACGTGCGGTACGCTTATTAGATCGTAAGGCAATCTCAACTGAGCAAGCACAAGCGCGTACTTCAACACTACGCCAACGCGAAGCACAGCTTTCAGCACTTCAAGCACAACTTACTTCAGCAGAGCTTGATTTAGAGTTTACGTCAGTAGTATCACCAATTGATGGCATTATTTCTCGCGCAAATATTACTAAAGGTAATAACATACTTGCGGGTCAAAGCGTATTAACGTCAATTGTTTCAAACCAAGCTATGTACGCTTATTTTGATGTTGATGAACGCACATGGAATAGCTCTTTCAATGATGTTACTGCTGCGAGCCACCAAACTGTTGTAATGCAAAAAGTCGGTCAAAGCGATTTTGCATACAAAGGCTACATTAACTTTATTGATAACCAAATTAATTCATCAACGGGTACATTACGCGTTCGTGCAGTATTTAATGAAGACAGCAACCAATTACGCGCAGGCTCGTTTGCACGTATTAAGCTTGCAGCCAACTCTATTAGCGACGCGATTATTATCCCAGAGCGTGCAATTGGTACCGACTTAAAAAATCGTTTTGTATTAACGGTTGGCGAAAACAACGTACTTGAATACAAACTTATCACTACTGGTGAGCGTTACGGTGCATTACGTGCGGTTACATCGGGCCTTAACGAAGGTGATGTTATTGCTGTAAATGGCCCAGCTCGCGTAGGCCCTGGTATGCCAATCTCTCCGCAAACAGTAACAATTGATACAAGTGGTGTGGCATTTACATTGTTAAATGACAACGCACAACTTGTGGCTAAGCAATAAGGTTTATTGATGAAATTCTCGCATTTCTTTATACAGCGTCCAATATTTGCGGCCATGCTGTCATTGGTTATTTTAATTGCTGGTGGTATATCACTATTCCAATTACCAGTAAGTGAATACCCAGAAGTAGTTCCTCCAACAGTTGTTGTTACCGCCAACTACCCAGGTGCTAACCCTACCGTTATTGCGCAAACAGTGGCAACACCGCTGGAGCAAGAAATTAACGGCACTGAAAACATGCTATATATGTTTTCGCAAGGTACCAGTGATGGCCGCATGACACTAACGGTAACCTTTGCTTTAGGTACCGATTTAGACCGTGCTCAAGTACAAGTGCAAAACCGTGTAAACAGTGCGCTTCCGCGTTTGCCAGAAGAAGTACAACGTTTAGGTGTTGTGGCTGAAAAGTCATCACCAGATTTAACCATGGTAGTGCATTTATACTCACCTGAAAAAACGCACGACACAGCGTACTTATCTAACTATGCCGATTTAAACATTAAAGATGAAATTGCGCGCTTACCGGGCGTAGGTGATATTCGCATGTTTGGTGCTGGCAAATACTCAATGCGAGTATGGCTAAACCCAGATGCACTTGCTGCACGCGAATTAACAGCAACAGATGTAGTGACAGCACTTCGCTCGCAAAACCAGCAAGTTGCTGCAGGTAGCTTAGGTGCGCAACCAATTTCAAACGACAGTCAATTTCAAATATTGTTAAACGTTAAAGGTCGTTTAAACAGTATTGAAGAATTTGAACAAGTTATTATTAAAGTAGGCGACGAAGGTCAGTTAACGCGTTTATCTGATATAGCCCGTGTTGATTTAGGTCAAGACACTTACGCACTGCGTGCAGAGCTTGATAACCAACCAGCTCTTGCAATGCCAATATTCCAACGCCCAGGTTCAAACGCTATTGAGCTTTCTGATCAAGTACGTGAAACAATGGCGCGCTTATCTAAAGATTTTCCTACCGGTGTTAAATACGACATTGTGTACGATCCTACGGTATTTGTTCGCGGCTCAATTGACGCGGTAATTGCCACTTTGCTTGAAGCAATTGTGCTGGTAGTTATTGTTGTTATTGTATTTTTACAAACGTGGCGTGCATCTATCATTCCGCTAATTGCTGTGCCTATTTCGCTCATTGGTACGTTTGCAGTAATGCAGTGGTTAGGTGTCTCAATTAATACCTTGTCGTTGTTTGGCTTAGTATTGGCCATAGGTATTGTTGTAGATGATGCGATTGTAGTTGTTGAAAACGTAGAGCGTAATATTGAAAAAGGCTTATCGCCACTTGAAGCAACCCGCGTTGCAATGAGCGAAGTAACAGGCCCTATTATTGCAATTGCGCTAGTACTAAGTGCTGTATTTATTCCTACTGCGTTTATTACCGGTTTATCAGGTCAATTTTATAAGCAATTTGCACTTACAATTACAATTTCGACGATTATCTCAGCGTTTAACTCACTAACGTTATCGCCTGCGCTTGCTGCATTGTTATTAAAATCACATGATGCAAAACCAGATGCGTTCACGCGTTTACTTAATAAATTGTTTGGTCGTTGGTTGTTTAAACCATTTAACCGCGTATTTAATCGTGGTGCTAAAGGTTACGAAAAACTGGTACAAAAACTAATTCGTATGACTGTTGTTGTTATGGTGGCTTACATTGCACTTGTTGGCGGCACAATTAAGTTATTTGATTCTGTACCAGGTGGCTTTATTCCACAGCAAGATAAACAGTATTTAGTGGCTATTGCGCAGTTACCTGACGCATCAAGCCTTGATCGTACTGAAGACGTACTTGCTCAAATGCAGCAAATTGCATTAGAAGTACCAGGCGTTGCACACACAGTTGCATTCCCTGGTTTATCAGTGAACGGTTTTACGAATAGCCCTAACAGCGGCATTGTATTTACACCACTTGAAAGCTTTGACAAACGTACCGACCCAAGCCAATCAGCTATGGCGATAGCGGCGCAGTTGAATAAACGTTTTGCCGCCATTGATGAGGCATTTGTAGCGGTATTTCCACCGCCGCCAATTCAAGGATTGGGCACAACAGGTGGTTTTAAACTGCAAATAGAAGACAGAGCTAATAAAGGGTTTGAAGCATTATTTAATAGCCTGCAAGCCGTTATTGGTAAAGCGCAACAAGACCCTGCATTAATGGGTCTGTACTCGAGTTTCCGTATCCAAGTTCCACAAATGGATATTGATATTGACCGTGAGCAAGCGCTTATTCAAGGTATTCCACTTGATGAAGTATTTAATGCCCTGCAAATTTATCTAGGCTCTGTGTACGTAAATGACTTTAATATGTTTGGCCGTACGTACCAAGTAAATGCACAGGCTGATGCTGACTACCGCTTAGATCCTGATCAAATACTTAATTTAAAAGTACGTAACCGCTCAGGTAATATGGTGCCATTAGGCTCTGTATTAACAGTAACACCAACAATTGGTCCTGACCGTGTTATGCATTACAACGGTTACCCAAGTGCAGAACTAAATGGCAGCCCAGCGCCAGGTTATAGTTCTGATCAAGCACAAGTTGCTATTGAAAAAGTACTCGCAGACACACTACCAACAGGTATTGAATATGAGTGGACTGAAGTAACGTACCAACAAGTACTTGCCGGTAACACCATGGTTTATGTATTCCCGTTAGTTGTATTACTTGTATTTATGGTACTTGCAGCGCAGTACGAGAGCTTACGTTTACCACTGGCAATTATATTAATTGTACCAATGACTATTTTCTCAGCCTTGTTAGGTGTGTGGTTTGTTGGCTCTGACAACAACATATTCACCCAAATAGCGTTAATAGTACTGGTCGCGTTGGCTTCTAAAAATGCAATATTGATGGTTGAGTTTGCAAAAGATAGACACGACTCAGGCTTATCGCACTTAGAGGCAATACTTGAGGCATGTCGTATGCGCTTGCGCCCAATATTAATGACCTCAATTGCATTTACAGCAGGTGTTGTACCTTTAGTACTTGCCACCGGTGCGGGCGCCGAAATGCGACACGCAATGGGTAACGCAGTATTCTCAGGGATGATAGGTGTAACCGTGTTTGGCCTATTGTTTACGCCGGTATTTTATATGTTAGTGACTAACAAAAAAGAGAAAGCGCAGGAGAATACTCATGACTAAATTAATGCAAAAAAGACTTAAAACAAGTCTGACTGCCAGTGCAGTATTAGTCGCTGTGTTTTTAGCCGGGTGTGCGAGTAAAATAGACACCATGAGTGAGCAAAAAGCCGTTAACGAATTTGTTGCCAAAGCTAATATTGCTAGTAACGTTAGCGTTGCTGATGAGACAAACTGGTGGAAAAAGCTTAAATCTGATCAACTAAATGAGCTTGTTACTGGTGCGCTTGCAAATAACTATAATTTGCAAACAAGCCAGCTAACACTTAAAAGTGCATTAGCGCGACTAGGAGAGCAAAAAGCCCAATACCTTCCGCAAGGTGGCGTAAATGTTGGCGCAGCTCGAAGCGATGCACCAAGCGTGTTTGACCGCCAATCAAGTGCAAACGTTGCACTTGATTGGCAGCTAGATTTATTTGGTCGCATAACGGCGTTGGTTGATGCTGCAAATGCATCAGCCATGAGCCAAGCAGAGCAAGTACGCTTATTACAAATTGAAGTAGTTTCGTCAGTCGTTAAAGGCTTTGTAAGTTATCAAGGTAATGTTGAAAAACAACACATTGTTACACTCCAAATTGAAGCGCTTGAGCAAAGTATTGACGTTCTTCAAGCCCGAGTTGACGAAGGCGTCGCAAACGAGCTTGATTTAAACCGTACGATGGCGCAGCTTAGGCAGCAACAAGCACTAATGCCTGCCATTGAGTATGCAAAATACAGCGATTTATCTGCCCTTGCAGTACTAAGCGGTAAGTTAGCGCAAAATATTGCTATTGAAAACGAGCAAGGCGTGCTTGAACGTGACTTTAGCGTAGCACTAAAAAACGCTAATAATGCCATTGCCTTACGTCCAGATATTAGCCGTGCACTGTTTGACTTTAGCCAAGCAAATAGTTTAAGCGTTGCAGCTAGTAAAGCGTTATTACCAGATATTAGCTTATCTGCATTTGCAGGGGTTGTGAGTATAGACAGCACAGGCTTAAAAAATACCGATCAGCAGTGGCAAGTAGCACCGCAGTTACAATGGTCGTTATTAAGCTACCCAGCATTATTAGCACAGCGCGACGCGCAGCAGTTTTTAAGTGAAGCCGCTTACAGCGATTATCAACAAGTGGTATTAACTGCACTAAGTGAAAGTGAACTTTCACTGCAATTGTTGGTCAATCAAGCACAGCAAAAACGCTTTGCCGATGAGCGCTATGACTTTGCTAATAAAGCATTTTTACAAGCACAAGCAATGTACGAAGAAGGTCAAATTCCTTACCTTGAGTTGTTAGATGCGCGCCAGGATGTTTTAATAGCACAAGAAAATGCTGTTGAAACAACAATTTCTTCACTGCTTGCCAAAGTAAATGCTTACCAGTCATTTAATGGCCAATGGAGTTATGCGTTAAACGACACTAATAAGTAGAGTTATATTGATGCCAAATACTGAAAATTTACATGAATACATTATCCCGCAAACGATGCGCGCTATTGTACTGCCAGAACCAAATGAAGCAATTGACTTAGCGGATGCTGAGCTGCCTGTTCCTATTTGTGCAGATAACGAGCTGCTTGTAAAAGTAGAGTACGTTGGTTTAAATCCAGTTGATGGTCAATTTGCTAAAACAGGCTTTTGTAAGTGGCAGTATCCACACATTTTAGGCTTAGATGCCGTAGGTGTTGTGGTTAAAGCTAATAAAGGTGTGTTTCCAAATGTTGGCGAGCGGGTTATGTGGCATGCCAACATTGGTGAGCAAGGTGCTTTGAGCGAATACACCAAAGTACCTAACTTTGCAGTGTCGGTTGTGCCAAGCAGTTTAAATCCGGCCATTGCAGCAACACTTCCATGCGCCGGTATGGCAGCACTTATCAGCTTAGATAAAATAGGCATTAGTGAAGGCGATACTATTTTTATTGAAGGCGGAGCCGGAGCGGTAGGGCAGTTTGCTATTCAATATGCAAAACAGCGCGGTGCAGATGTATTTACCACGGCATCAAAGCGTAACCATAAATTGGTTAAGCAGCTAGGCGCTGATGTGGTTTTTGACTATAGCGATAAAAAGCTATGCGAAAAAATCCGTAGAGAACTTGGCCCACAAGGTTTTGACGCGGTTATTGATACGATAGGTGGAGAGTGTACTCAGCGTAATATTGAGTTAATGCGTTTTTGCGGACGTATTGCCTGCTTAAATCCGCTACCTTGTTTTGATCAAGACTTAATGTATCACCGAGCGCCCAATATTAGCGTTGTATCGATTGGTGGTGCATGGCTTGCTAATAGTTTATGTGCACAACAACGTTTGAGTTTTATGGGCAACTTGTTACTTGAAGGAGCTGTTAGTGGCGACATTAAACACCCAGAAATAACGCCCGTAGATTTTAGTGCAGAGTCAGTATCGCAAGCACTTAATAAACAACTTGCTGGTGGTTTTACCGGCAAGCAAGTTGTTAAAGTTGCTAAGTGAAGCGCTTATACAATTTGATTTAAATTTAAGTAGTTTTAGCTAGATTAACTGATAATGTAGCCTCTACAAATTGAATAAAAACGCAGCCTATTTGTGCTGCGTTTTTTTATGCCCATCAAAAAATAGATACAGCGCTAGCGCTTTTGCTGTTTTATTCATCATTTTAGTTAAAATACTTTTTTTCAGCGTACAGCTGTAAGCCTTTGTGTTTCAACAGTTTACGTTCAGGTAAAGAAAATAAATTGAAAAAACTGTTAATTAATTGAATAGAGTAATTGATCTAAACGATTTTTTATGACGTAATGTAGGTATTATTTAGCTGGTCGGATGAGTTCAATCATGAGTTTACGTACAAAACTAAAAAAAGTATTACCAAGTATTTCTATCACAGAACAAGAAGCGCTAGACGCGGGTGATGTATGGCTTGAAGGTTCTATCTACCAAGGTAAGCCTGATTTCAGTGCACTTCGCGACGTACCTGCTGCTAAATTAAGCGCAGACGAGCAAGCATTCTTAGACGGTCCAGTAAAAGAGTTACTGGGCATGATTGACGATTCAGTGATTCAAAACGGCATTCATTTACCAAATGACATCTTAGAATTTTTGAAAAAAGAGCGTTTTTTCTCGCTTATCATTCCTAAGTCGTTTGGTGGTTTAGAGTTTAGCCCTTATGCAAACTCTACTATTGTTGGCACAATTGCGACTAAAAGCTCAGCAGTAGCGGTAACCGTCATGGTTCCTAACTCGTTAGGCCCGGGTGAGTTATTACTTCACTTTGGTACGCAAGAACAACAAGCGCATTACTTACCACGCCTAGCAAATGGTACAGACATTCCATGTTTTGCATTAACAAGCCCAGAAGCGGGTTCTGATGCAGGTGGCATTCCAGACATTGGTACAGTAACTAAAGGCATGTACAACGGTGAAGAAGTACTTGGCCTTGAGATAACATGGGACAAGCGCTACATAACGCTTGCACCTATTGCTACTGTACTTGGTTTAGCCTTTAAAGTAATGGACCCTAATGGTTTATTAGGTGGTAAAGAAAGCTTAGGTATTACCTGTGCACTAATTCCAAAAGAGCACCCAGGTGTAGAGCTTGGTAATCGTCACGACCCAATGGGTATTCGTTTTTACAACGGTACTACACGTGGTAACAAAGTATTTGTACCAATGGACTTTGTTATTGGCGGGCAAAAAAATATCGGCCGTGGTTGGCAAATGCTGGTTAGCTGTTTAGGTGCTGGCCGTGGTATTTCATTACCTGCGCTAGGTGTTAGTACAGCACAAGTTGCATTTAAATCAGCATCTGAATACGCAGCAGTGCGTGAACAGTTTGGTTTAGCCATTGGCCAGTTTGAAGGTATTCAAGAAAAACTAGCTGACATTGCAGGTAAAACATACCTACAAGAAGCAATGCGCGTACTTACAACTGAAGGCTTAGGCATGGGCTTAAAACCATCAGTAGTAACCGCAATCGCTAAATACCACATGACAGAGCTTGGTCGCGACGTGCTTGATTCAGCAATGGATATTCAAGCGGGTAAAGCGATTCAAAATGGTCCACAAAATACATTAGCAAGTGGTTATGTTGCTCAGCCGATTGCCATTACGGTAGAAGGCGCGAACATTCTTACACGTAACCTAATGATCTTTGGTCAAGGTGTTATGCGTTGTCACCCATATTTACAATCTATGGTTGAGTCAATTCACAGCGAAGACAAAGGCGCAGATAAAGAATTTAACGGCATTTTACGTAAAACAATTGGTTACAGCACAGCAAACAGCTTACGTGCTTTTCGCCTTGGTGTTTTACCATTTACAGCAAGTGCAAACTCTGAATTACCAGAAGTACGCGACTACGAAAAAGCTGTGCATAAATTATCAGCTAAATTAGCGGTATATGCAGACTTCTCGTTACTGGTACTTGGCGGTAAATTAAAACAAGCAGAAATGCTATCGGCACGTTTAGGTGATGTAATGAGCTTCTTATATGCAGCTATGGCATCAATTAAATACTACGAGCAAAAAGTATCAAGTAGTGACCGTGAGCAAGCAGCGCCGTATTTCCATTACGCGACTCGTTTTGCACTACAAAGTGCTGAAGAAGCATTGCATAAGTTTTTAGATAACTTCCCTGCAAGTGGTACACGTAAGTTTATTCGTTTCATTACAATGAACTACTCAACTAAAATGCCAAAAATTAGCGATGATTTAATCCGCGAACTAGCTAAGCAAGCTCAGCTAGATACCGCATTTAAAGCGCAAATTACGCATTTAGTTAAACCAGTAGTAGGCGATGGTCATCATATTAATGAGCAAGCTTACAAAGCTAAAATGGCATCACTTGGCGAGCTGGCTAAAGTTAAAAAAGCACTACGTGCTAAAGTAATTAAACCAGGTATACGCTTTAACATCACGCTTGATAACGCACTAGCGGCAAACGTAATCACGCAAGCTGAACACGTTCAGTTAATTGATTACAACATCAAACGTGAAAAAGCGATTCGTGTAGATGAGTTCGATTTTGATATGAATCTACTAGACGATAACGCACAGCCGATTAATCCGCTTAAAAGTGTAGTTAATCAGTAAGTTAAAGTAACAATATTCAATGATGCAAAGCGCCCGTAGTATCGGCGCTTTTATTTTTGATTAAAAAATTAGTGTGGAGCCCCGTTTGTGTAAAAACAAGCGGGGCTTTTTTTATGTGTTTTAAAGTAGTAACAGATGGCAGTATTGATTTGTAAACAAGTATGTATTTTTAGGGTGTTGAAAAGAAAAGTTTATAATCTTGAAAAAGGGCTAACAACCCCGTTAGCGCCTTGCTGTAATACATGAGTATATATTTGTGTGGTTTTAACATCAGAATGGCCAAGCTGAGCTTGAACAGTTCTTATATCGGCGCCATTTTGCAGTAGATGAGTAGCAAAAGAGTGTCTTAATGTATGAGGTGTTATTATTTTTGTTAACCCTGATTTTTGGACGGCTTTTTTAACCTCTTTTCTAATACAAGAGTGATGAAAATGATGTCGTCTTATTTCACCACTTTGAGGATCTGAACTTAATATATGAGAAGGAAATAAATACTGCCACGCAAGCGATTTTGCGGCACTTGGATATTTTTTTGTTAAAGCATATGGCATCCATACGCCAGAATATTCCGTATTATTTAAATCCAGTTTTAAATAGTCATCAACGTTCAAAATTTGATTTCTCAGCATAGGAATTAGCTCTGTGGCCAGCGTAACAATGCGGTGTTTATTACCTTTTCCATTCCATACTTGAATGCATTTATAATCAAAATCAATATCTTTCACCCTTAATTGCACCGCTTCCATTACTCTTAAGCCACTTCCATACATAAGGGCTGCAATTAAATAATAGCGCTTATTTAAATGAGCCATCAACATTTTAACTTCCTCTGGGGTCATCACTACAGGGAGCTTTGCTTGTTTTTTACTACGGGCAAAATTTAAATTTAATGAGAGTTCTTTTTTTATTATGTGCTTGTATAAAAATGACAATGAATTGAGTGCGGTAGCTTGCGTACGTGGTGCAACGTTTTGCTTTAACACTAAATGTTCTAAGTAGCGTTCGACTTCATTGTCCCCCATTGAGGCGGGATGGCGTTTATTATGAAAATGGATATAAGATGCAATCCATCTTAGGTAGGTATCGACGGTGCGTAATGAATATTGACGAACTAGCATATATTCAGCTATGTAATTTAAAAATGGGGAACGTGTTTTCATACTATTACCAACAATAGCGCTGTTTTTATATACAGTATAGTTGTGATGCACACATATTCAAGAAAATGAGCGGCGAGCGCATTTTGTCTTTTATTGAGAGTTTGAGTGCTAATAAAAATTATATATAGCAATGTATTAAGTTATTTGGTAAAAAAGATTTATAAAAAACATGAGCGTATCGTTGGCAGAAATATGCGCGATGAGCGCACTATTAAATTGTTGAACTAAGCCGCTACGCGGAGATCCTATTCTGACCATTTGAGCCACACTTACCTTGGGGTTATCCCATATTTGGAGGTAAGTCATGAATACACTCATTGAACAAGTCAAAACTGAAATAGCCTATCGTGGTTATTCACAAAGTACCTGTAAAAGTTACTGCGAGCATTTACTTAAACTCAGCCATTATTTTAATAAACCACTCGATTTAATTACTGATGATGAGCTGAATATCTTTTTTAAAGATCCCGCTATTCGCAAGCTCTCCAGAGCGAGTCAAAAAATACAAATAAACAGCATTTGGTTTCTGTTTAAGAATATTTTACATCGCCCACTGAACTTAGACATAGCCTTGCCTAAAGCAAAACCTCGGGCACCTACTTATTTATCGCGTGATGATATTCGACGACT